>NZ_JAMZBD010000414.1:0-2718 GCF_024158685.1 Halomonas sp. 707D4
GCGTGGCGCCGCGCGCAAGGCACAGCTTGCCCAGCCGCTGGGACAGCAGTGCCAGATCGAGATTTTTCAGGCCAGAGGCGCCGGTCGGCATGCAGACTCCTTCATGTAGGTACTCAGTTCAGCGTAGAATACTGCGTTTCACTTGCCCATAGAACTCGAACACCGGCCAAGGTGCAAACGCTGCCCCGGGCCACGCTCGATCAGGACGCCCATGTCACAAAGCCCCGCGCACACGCCCATGATGGCGCAATATCTGAAGATCAAACGCGACCACCCCGAGGTACTGCTGTTCTACCGGATGGGGGATTTCTACGAGCTTTTCTTCGACGATGCCAAGCGCGCCGCGAGGCTTCTGGACATCACCCTCACCGCCCGGGGCCAGAGCGGCGGCAAGCCGATCCCCATGGCAGGCGTCCCCTACCACAGCGCCGAAGGGTATCTCGCCCGGCTGGTGGCCGCCGGCGAGTCGGTGGCGATCTGCGAGCAGATCGGCGATCCGGCGACCAGCAAGGGCCCGGTGGAGCGTCAGGTGGTGCGCATCGTCACCCCGGGCACGCTGCACGACGAGGCACTGCTCGACGCTCGACGCGACAACGTACTGGTCGCCCTCGCCCCGGGTCGCGAGCGCTTCGGCCTGGCGTGGCTCGAGCTTGCCAGCGGGCGCTTCAACGTGCTGGAGGTCGAAAGCGAAGCGGAAATGCTCGCCGAGCTCACGCGCCTGGCCCCGGCGGAGCTGCTGGTGCCGGAAAACCTCACCCTGCCCGAGCCCTGGGCACAGAAGCGCACGCTGCGCCGCCAGGGCGAGTGGCTGTTCGATCTCGAGAGCGCCACGCGCAGCCTGTGCGACCAGTTCGAGGTGCAGGATCTGCGCGGTTTCGGCTGCGCCCACCTTTCGACGGCGCTGATCGCCGCCGGCGTGCTGATCGACTACGCCCGGGACACCCAGCGCTCGCGCCTGCCCCACGTCACCGCCATCACCGTGGAGAACCGCGACGACGCGGTGGTCATCGACGCCGCCAGCCGGCGCAACCTGGAGATCGACACCAACCTCGGCGGCACCGCCGACAACACCCTGGCGAGCGTGCTCGACACCTGCGCGACCCCCATGGGTTCGCGGCTTCTGAAGCGCTGGCTCAACCGCCCGCTGCGCCAGACCGAGATCGTCCAGGCGCGCCAGGCGGGCGTGGCGCTGCTGACCCTCGACAGCGCCTACCTGGGCTTTCGCGACACGCTTGGCGAGCTTGGCGACATCGAACGCATCCTGGCGCGGGTGGCGCTCTACAGCGCCCGCCCGCGCGACCTGGCCAAGCTGCGCGACGCGCTGAACGCCCTGCCCGCGCTCCAGGCGCTGCTCGAGAACGTCGAGAGCGGCAGCGCCATCGACGCTTTGAAGCCGCACATTCGCCCCTACCCGGAGATGGCGGACACCCTGAGCCGAGCGATCGTCGACAACCCGCCGGTGGTAATCCGCGACGGCGGCGTGATTGCCGAAGGCTACGACGCCGAACTCGACGAGCACCGGGGCCTGGCCGAGAACGCCGGTCACTATCTGGTCGAGCTCGAGCGGCGCGAGCGCGAACGCACCGGCCTTGCCAACCTGAAGGTCGGCTACAACCGCGTACACGGCTACTTCATCGAGCTGCCCCGGTCCCAGGCCCAGCAGGCCCCGGCGGAGTACATCCGCCGCCAGACGCTGAAGAACGCCGAGCGCTTCATCATTCCCGAGCTCAAGGAGTTCGAGGACAAGGCGCTGTCGGCGAAATCCCGGGCGCTGTCGCGGGAGAAGTGGCTCTACGAGCGGTTACTGGGCAGCCTCAACGGGGTTCTCGGCGAGCTCCAGGGCACGTCCCAGGCGCTTTCCGAGCTCGACGTGCTGTGCGCCTTCGCCGAACGCGCCGAGGCGCTGGACTGGGTGCGCCCGACGCTCACCGCCGACACCGGCATCCACGTGGTGGCCGGACGCCACCCGGTGGTCGAGCACGTCAGCCACACGCCCTTCGTGCCCAACGACATCGAACTCTCGCCCAAACGCCACATGCTGGTGATCACCGGCCCCAACATGGGCGGCAAGTCGACCTACATGCGCCAGACCGCGCTGATCGCCCTGCTCGCCCATAGCGGCAGCTTCGTGCCGGCCGAGCGCGCCGAGATCGGACCGCTCGATCGCATCTTCACCCGCATCGGCTCCTCGGACGACCTGGCCGGCGGGCGCTCCACCTTCATGGTGGAGATGACCGAGACCGCCAACATCCTGCACAACGCCACCGACCAGAGCCTGGTGCTGATGGACGAGATCGGTCGCGGCACCAGCACCTTCGACGGGCTGTCGCTGGCCTGGGCCAGCGCCGAGCACCTGGCCGGGACCCGGGCACTGACGCTGTTCGCCACCCACTACTTCGAGATGACGGCGCTGGCCGAGCACGGCGACGGCGTGGCGAACATCCACCTGACCGCCACCGAGCACGGCGACGGCATCGTCTTCATGCACCGCATCGAGGACGGCCCGGCGAGTCAGAGCTACGGGCTGCAGGTCGCCCAGCTCGCCGGCGTCCCCGGCGGCGTCATCGCCCGCGCCCGCGAGAAGCTGGTGACACTGGAGCAGCGCGATGTCGACGAGCAGCAGCGTCTGCCGGCGGCAGCATCGGCACCAGCGGCACCGCTGCAGAACGACCTGTTCGCCAGCGGCCCGCACCCGGTGGTGGAGGCACTTTCCACCCT
>NZ_JAMZBD010000415.1:0-2717 GCF_024158685.1 Halomonas sp. 707D4
AGCGCCTTTACCTGGAAGCCATGCAGCGTCTACAGGCGTCGCTCAACCAGACGCTCTTTCTGGGGCTTTTCGAGTACGAGGCGCACTTCGCCCACTACCCTGCCGGCGCCTTCTACAAGCGCCATCTGGACAGCTTTCGCGGCCGGGCCAACCGTGTGGTCTCGACGGTGGGGTACCTCACCCCGGACTGGCCCTTTGATGGCGGCGGCGAAATGGTGATCTACGACGCCGATGACGACGAGCGCGAGCTCGCTCGGGTCGTGCCCAACGCCGGCACCTTCGCCTGTTTTCTCTCCGAGAGCGTACCGCACGAAGTGCTTCCCACTCGTCACCCGCGCAGCAGCATCGCCGGCTGGTTCCGGCGTAATGCCTCCCTGGGAGGCGTGCTCGACCCGGCACGTTAACCTTGATCAATCCAAGCGCCTATCATGATGTTTTTGCACCATGTTGGGCGCCATCGACGAAAACACGTGCACCGATGGGTTGCAAAGCCACTCACAGCGTCTACCTTGAGAAGTGTCCCGGCGCAAAACGCCCACGACATGGTCGACGCCCCTCGTGGTGACCTGTAGAAAGCGAAAAGAGCTCGCTTTTCAAAGGGTTGCAAATACGGGTTGTAGAGACCAGGAAATTGCAGAGAGCAAGACGCAGCATGTGGTCTTCGACCACCAGGAGCAATGGCCAGACACTGCCGAACGAAGCGATACGCCAGTCGGCTGGCTATTTGAAAGTTGAGGTCAAGGCGCTGATACGCCCTGCCTTACTACCAACGCAAGGAGCAATGGCAATGAAAATGATCAAACCGGCTTTTCTGGGTACCCTGATGGTTCCGGCAGTCATGTTCGCAGCGGCTGCGGCCAACGCGCAGACTGGCACCGTAAGTGAAGCTACCTACCTGACCACGCCGCCGGCAGGCACGTTCCATGCCGACTCCCTGACCGGCAACCAGGTCAAGAGCACTGTTGAAGACGATGAGGATATCGGTACCATCAACGACCTCATCATCGACGAAGACGGTCAGATTCAAGCAGTGGTAGTAGGCGTGGGCGGCTTCCTCGGCATGGGCGAGAAAAACGTCGCCATCGAGTGGGACTCCCTCGAACTGGCCCATGACAACGACGACGACGAGTACGTCATCCGTGTCAATGCCTCTCAGGATGCGCTCGAAGAAGCCGAAGAGTACGATCGCGATGGCGATCGTGACACCATGAACGACGATCCCACCATGGACAACGAAGGCATGGACATGGACGACACCAACGACAACAACATGGGTTAACCCCATGTGAGCGTGTCGTGAAAAACCCCGGTTCGCCGGGGTTTTTTATTGCCTGCGGGTTTCCTTTCCTGTCCCGCAACGAGCTGAACCCCTTCGCTAGGTGTCGTCTGCTCTTTCCAGCGTCTCTCCCAGCGTGATCGTATAGCCCAGATCGACGACCGCCGCTGCGGCCGCATCACCGTTCTGGATACGTTCGACCAGTGCACGGGCCGCGGTCTCGCCGATCAGGCGTCGCGGCGTGATGACGCTGGCAAGCCTCGGCGTCATTGCCTGCCCCACGTCGTGACCATGAAAACCCGCCAGTGCCATTGCCTCGGGAACGCGTATGCCCTGGCGCAGGCACTCGTAGTAAGCGCCTATCGCCACGTCGTCGTTGGTACAGAAGAGACCATCGGCCTCGGGATGATCGCGCAGCACGCTCTGCATCAGGGCCGCCCCCACGCTGTAGGAGGAGCGCAGCGGGCTTTGCAGCGTGACCGGTTCGAGCCCGTGGCGCACCATTGCACGCTCGTACCCCTTTCCCCGCTGGCGGGTACGCTCGTCCAGACGCACGGCCAGATAGAGGATGTGCCGACGCCCGCTGCGGATCATCGCGCTGACCATGTCGTCGGCGGCCTGGACGTTGTCGTAGCCGACCGATTGCTGGAGCGGGCGTCGGTGCGTATCCATGATCTCGATGACGGGAATGCCGGCCGTTTCCAGCATGCGCAAGCTGCGGGGCGTATGTTCGTGGTCGGCGAGAATCACGCCATCGATGTTGTAGGAGAGCAGCGATGCGAGGCTGCGCTCCTCGAGCTCCGGGCTGTAGCCGTAGTGGGACAGCATCAGGTGAAACCCCGCCGGCTCGGTCAGGGTCTCGATGCCGAGAATGACATCGGCGAACACCTGGTTGGTCAACGAGGGCACGAGCACGCCGATGGAGCGGCTCTTCGCCCGGGACAGAAGTTCCGGGGCGCGGTTGGGAATGTAGCCTACTTCCTCGGCCACGCTGAAGATACGCGCGCGAAGCTCTTCCGATACGGTCTGCGGATCGCGCAGACAGCGGCTGACGGTCATCTTCGTCGCGCCGACACGCTCGGCGATGTCCTGCAGGGTGGGGCGTCTTTTCTTCACGGATCACGGGCCCTTCGATCAAGGCACCCCGCCATCCGGAATGCGGCCAGAAATGGCGGGTGCGTCACTGCAACTTGAGCATTGGCTCGACGAAGCGCTTCGCAATGGCCTGCGGAGCAAGCGCGATCGACACGCTCATGGCTTCCTTCTCACATGGCGGCTCGAGATCCGCCAGCTGGCTTGCCAGCATTGCCTCGCCCTTGAAGAAGTGTCCTTCACGATTTTCCAGGCGCTGTTTCAACAGCGCCTGGTCGCCTTCCAGAAACAGGATCTTGAGCGCCGGGTCACCTTCGCGCAGGCAGTCCCGATAACGTTTCTTGAGTCC
>NZ_JAMZBD010000416.1:0-2710 GCF_024158685.1 Halomonas sp. 707D4
CATCAACGGCTCGCCGAGGGCCTCGAGCAGCGCGTGGGTGATGCGGTGATCCGGCACGCGCACGCCGATCGAGCGCCGCTTGGGATGCAGCAGCAGGCGCGGCACCTCGGTGGTCGCTTCGAGAATGTAGGTGTAGGGGCCGGGGGTGTGGGCCTTGAGCAGCCGGAACACCGCGTTGTCCACCTTGGCGTAGGTACCGATCTCGGAGAGATCCGAACACACCAGGGTGAAGTTGTGCTTGTCGTCGAGCGAGCGCAGCCACTTGATCTTGTCGATCGCCTTCTTCTCGCCCAGGTGACAGCCCAGGGCGTAGCCCGAGTCCGTGGGGTAGGCGATCACCCCGCCCTGGCGAATGATCGACACGGCCTGATCGATCAGGCGCTTCTGCGGATTTTCCGGGTGAATCTGGAAATATTGGCTCATCGCTGACTCCTTGGCTTGATGCATCGCCACGCGGCGTTGCGCCGGTGACGCCGTTAAGCATAGCCCAGGAACGCGTCGGCGCGGCTAGCCTGCCGCGCCGAGCAGCCCGGCAGGTGCCTCCTGCATGTGGAGAAGCCGGGGGTGTCGCCAGATCGGCCGGGCGGCGGTGCGCGGGATGTCGCTCATGCTGCCGGGGGCGGCGTGGCTGCCGGGAAAGTGGAAATCGCTGCCCAGCGAGGCGAACAGCCCGCGCTCGTCGAGCTGGCGGGCCAAATCCCGGGTGGCGTCCATGTTCTGATGACCGCTGACCAGCTCGACGGCCTGGCCGCCGGCGGCGCGAAAATCGTCCATCAGCAGCCCGCGCTTGCGGCGGGTCAGCCCGTAGAGGAGCGGGGGGGCGATCACCCCCACGCCGCCCGGGTCGACCACCCAGCCGACGACTTCCTTGATGTCCGGCCACTGGGCCTTCACGTCGCCCTTCTTGCCGCTGCCCAGATAGCGCTTGAAGGCGCTGGCCCAGTCCGGCACCAGGCCGTCGGCCACCAAGGCGCGGGCGAAGTCCGGGCGGCCCAGCGGGCGGTCGCTGCCCGCCTGAAGGCGCGCCTTGGCAAGCGCATCCTCGAGCCCGAGCTTCTCGAGACGCTCGGCGATGATCTCGGCGCGCTGGATGCGCGCCTTGCGCTGGCGTTCGAGCCCTTCCACCAGCGGTCCCTGCACGCCGCCGGGCATCAAGGCCACCACGTGGATCCCGATGCCCTGCCAGCGTGTGGACAACTCGCACCCCGCCAGCAGGCAGAGCCCCGCCCGCTCGGCGGCGGCGGCGGCCTCGTCGACCCCGTCCATGGTGTCATGGTCGGTCAGTGCCATGAACGAAAGCCCCCGGCTTGCGCACAGCGCCACGAGATCGCCAGGCGACAGCGCCCCATCGGAGGCGGTGGAGTGCATGTGCAGATCCACCGGGTAGCGATGATCGGCGTCGAAGGTCTCGGGCAACACGGTGACGGGAAGTCGAAGCATGGGCATGACGTCGTGTGGGGAGTTTGTCAGAATAGGGCGGCTCCCCATTCACGCTAGGCGCGCCATGGTGCGCGTTTCGCCCGACCCGGTCAACCGGGCCCCACGATGGGCAAGCCCTGGCGCTTGCTCCTGAGGACGTTACCCATGCTCTACGCCATCATCAGTGAAGACGTTTCCGACAGCCTCGACCAGCGCCTGAGCGCGCGCCCGGACCATCTGGCGCGCCTCCAGGCACTGCGCGACGAGGGTCGGCTGGTGCTCGCCGGGCCGCACCCGGCCATCGACAGCGAGACGCCGGGGGATACCGGCTTCAGTGGAAGCCTGGTGGTCGCCGAGTTCGCAAGCCTCGAAGACGCCCAGGCCTGGGCGGACGTCGATCCCTACGTCGCCGCCGGCGTCTACGCCAAGGTGACGGTCAAGCCGTTCAAGAAAGTGCTGCCTTGACGCAGGGCCTTGATAATGGAGGGCTGCTGTGCAGCGCCGCCGGGTTTTGCACAGAGGCTGTGGAAAACTCTGTGAAAACACGGCGGACGCTTTTCTCAAAGCGAGAGATAACGCCCCCATCGACAAATTGATCATTTTTTGACCATTTTCCGTGACCCCAGCCAGGAACGCCGAGTGACCAAGCGCCGCCCCGCCCTGCCGCCTCTCGAGGCCCTCACCGCCCCGGAACTCACCTGGGAGGAAGCCGCGCCGCACTCCACGCAGTTCGGCGACGTCTACTTCTCCCGCGAGGATGGCCGCGCCGAGACCGAACACGTATTCCTGAACGCCAACCGGCTGCCGGCGCGCTTCGCCGCCTGGACGCACGCCCGGCCCTTCGTGATCGGCGAGACCGGCTTCGGCACCGGGCTCAACGTGCTGAGCGCCTGGGCCTGCTTCGAGGCCCACGCTCCGCACACCGCGCGCCTTCACCTTTTATCCACCGAGAAGTACCCGCTGGGCCGCGCCGAGCTCGCCAGGGCCCTGGCGGCCTGGCCGTCGCTTGGCGCCTACGCCCGGGTTCTTTGCCAGCAATGGCCGGAACCGGTTGCCGGCATCCACCGGCTGCACCTGGACGAGCGGGTGACGCTGGATCTGCATTTCGGCGACACCGTCGAGCGCCTTTGCTTGCTCGATGGCCAAGTGGACGCCTGGTTCCTCGACGGGTTCGCGCCGTCGAAGAACGCCGCCATGTGGTCGCCGGAACTGTTCGAGGCGATGGCGGCGCGCTCGCGCCCCGGCGCGACCTTCGCCACCTTCACCTGTGCGGGCATCGTCAAGCGCGGCC
>NZ_JAMZBD010000417.1:0-2709 GCF_024158685.1 Halomonas sp. 707D4
GGTGCACGCTGCGCTCGACCCGACCCCAGCGCCCGCCCCGCGCTGGGTGTTCGAGGATCACGTGGCGCTGGGCGTGCTGATTCTGCTTGGCGGGGTGGTCTTCGCCCAGTTCCTGTCGCGCTACGCCTTCAACCACTCGATTGGCTGGACCGAGGAGGGCGCGCGCATGCTGTTGGTGCTGCTGGTGTTCATCGGCGCCGCCGGGGCTGCCTCGCGCCAGGGCCATATCTACGTGGAGATTCTCGAACTCGTGCTGCCTGGGCGAGCCAAGCGCTGGCTCAAGGGCTTCAACCACCTGCTGAGCGCCGGCTTCTTCGCTTACGTGGCCTGGCTTGCCTGGCAGGTGGGCCAGCGGGTCTGGAACTCCAGCATGAGCACGCTACCGATTTCGAAAGGCTGGATCTACACCATTGTGGCTGCCGCGCTGCTGCTGATGGCCTACCGGCTCGCGCGCCAGGGCATTCACCACTGGCGAGGAGATACACCGTCATGATCATTATCCTGTTCGTAGCGCTTGCGGTGCTACTGGTGATCGGCGCGCCGGTCGCGGTGGCGCTGGCGGGCTCGTCGCTGGTCTACCTGCTGGCCGCCGACCGCATTCCCGATATCATCCTGATCCAGCGCATGGTCGGAGGAGTGGACAGCTTTCCGCTTCTGGCGGTGCCGTTTTTCATCCTCGCCGGCAACCTGAT
Organism: Halomonas sp. 707D4; assembly: GCF_024158685.1. Taxonomy (NCBI): domain Bacteria; kingdom Pseudomonadati; phylum Pseudomonadota; class Gammaproteobacteria; order Oceanospirillales; family Halomonadaceae; genus Halomonas; species Halomonas sp. 707D4. Next base: position 693 of record NZ_JAMZBD010000417.1, read on the forward strand.
GAACGTGTGCGGCGTGACCGAGCGGATCTTCAGCTTCGCCGACTCGCTGGTCGGGTGGATGCGCGGCGGGCTTGGCCACGTCAACGTGGGCGCGTCGGTGATCTTCGCCGGCATGTCCGGGGCGGCCATCGCCGACGCCGGCGGGCTCGGCGCGGTCGAGATCAAGGCGATGCGCGAAAAGGGCTACGACGTCGATTTCGCCGTGGGCATCACCGGCGCCTCCTCGACGGTCGGGCCGATCATTCCGCCATCGCTGCCGCTGGTGGTCTACGGCGTGGTGGCCGGGGCTTCGATCGGTCAACTGTTCGTCGCCGGTATCGTGCCGGGGCTTCTGATCGCGGGGCTTCTGATGCTGATGGTCGCGGTGATCTCGCATCGGCGCGGCTACCCCATCGGCGAGCGCTTCTCGCTAGTACGCCTGGCGTCCAGCTTCTTTCACGCGGCGCTGTCGCTGCTGATTCCGGTGATCATCGTCGGCGGTATCGTGCTGGGCATCTTCACGCCTACCGAAAGCGCGATCGCGGCGGTGGGCTACGTGCTGGTGCTGGCCACACTGGTGTATCGCAGCGCCGGCTGGCGCCAGATCATCACGGTCTTTCGCGAAACCATCGAGATGACCTCGGTGGTGCTGTTGATCGTCGCGGCGTCGTCGATATTCGCCTGGATCCTCACCCGCGAAGGCGTGCCGACGGCCTTTGCCAGCGCGGTGATGACGGTGGCGGACAACCCGATCCTGATTCTGATTCTGATCAACCTGATCCTGCTGGTGGTGGGCTGCTTCATGGAAACCGTGGCGGCGATCACGATCCTGACGCCGGTGCTGCTGCCACTCGCCGTGCAAGCCGGGGTCGACCCGGTGCAGTTCGGCATCATCATGGTGCTCAATCTGATGATCGGGCTTCTCACCCCGCCGGTAGGGCTGGTGCTGTTCATTCTGGCCCGCGTCGCGGATATCTCGTTTCCCCGCGCGGTGCGCGCAACGCTTCCGTTCATCGCCGCACTTCTGGTCTCGCTGATCCTGATCACCTTCATCCCGGCGCTGACGCTCTGGCTGCCCAGCCTCATCTAGTTTGGAGTCTTTCTACATGAATCAACCGCTCAATCAGGCCGGCGTCGTTCAGGATGCGCGCATCGAGGCGATCGACATGGTGCCGATCGGCAGTTTTCTTCCGACGGACGGCGGCTACGGCAGCGCCCGTGAAATCGGCCACGCGCGCATGGCGACTCTGGTATTCGTGCGCCTGGCCTCGGGCATCGTGGGCATCGGCGAATGTTACGGCCCGCCGAAGACCACGCTCGCCTACCTGGACATCCTGCGCGACAACTACCTGGGCCAGAGCGCCTTCGATCACCGCGCGATCTGGCGGCGCATGACCAACGTGCTCTACCACGTACGTGCCCAGAGCCAGCTCGCCGCCGCCATCAGCGGGCTCGATATCGCCCTGCACGACGGCCTGGGCAAGCTTCTGGGCCTGCCGGTCTACCGGCTGCTCGGCGGCGAGGAGCAGGCCTCGATCCAGGTCTACGCCTCCGGCGGCTACTTCCACGAGCCGAAGGCGCTGCCGCTCGAGGCCCAGCTCGAGCGGGTGGCCGGCGAGTTCGAGGGCTACAAGATCAAGATCGGCCGTGGGCTCGACAGCGACATCGAGCGGATGCGAAGCGCTCGACGCATTCTCGGCGACGATGTGGCGATCATGGCGGACATCAACGGCGCCTACACCGCGGATATCGCGCTCGAGTCGATGGCCGCGCTGGCGCCTTACCGTCCCTACTGGATCGAGGAGCCCGTCGCCCCGGAAGACCTGCCGGGCTTTCGCCGCCTGGCTTCACGGCGCTCGCTGCGCATCGCCGCCGGCGAGGCCTCGGTCAACGCAGTGGAGTTTCGCGAACTGGCCGCCACCGGCAGCGTCGACGTGCTGATGCCGGATCTCAACCTGTGCGGCGGCTTCGTCGAGGCGCTGCGTATCGCCGATATGGCTCACCTGAACGGGCTGCGGGTCTCGCCCCACGTGTGGGG
>NZ_JAMZBD010000418.1:0-2701 GCF_024158685.1 Halomonas sp. 707D4
GCGGCCCCGCCGGCAGGCAGCGCCGGTTGCCGAGCCCCCGGGCCCCGTCCACCACCACAATGTCGATGTCGCGGCCCAGTGCCAGATGCTGCAGACCGTCGTCGCTGACGATGATGTCGCACCCTTGCTCCACGAGCGCCCGGGCGCCGCGGGGTCGATTCGGATCCGCCACCACCGCGACACCGGTCTGGCGAAACAGCATCGCGGGCTCGTCGCCACACTCGGCGGGGTCGGTGTCCGCGCTCACCCGCAGCGGGTGGTTCTTCGCCCGGCCGCCGTAGCCCCTTGTCACGATGCCCGGGGTCCAGCCGTTGTCCACCAGCCGGCGCACCAGCCACGCCACCAGCGGCGACTTGCCGGTGCCGCCCAGGGTGATATTGCCGACCACGATGACCGGCACCGGCAGGCGAGTGACCGCTTTTCGGCCCGTGGCGTAGGCGCGCGCTCGGCGCGCCATCAGTACCCGGTAGAGCGCCCCCAGCGGGTAGAGCGGTACCAGCCAGGCAGACCCGCCCGGCCGATAGGCGGCGTCGAGCCAGCGGCTCGCCAGGCTCACGCCGGCTCCTGGAACTGCATCTTGTGGAGCGCGGCATAGGCGCCGTCGCGTTCGAGCAGCGCCTGGTGAGTGCCGGACTCGACGATGCGCCCCTGCTCCATCACCAGGATGCGATCGGCGCGCTCGATGGTCGAGAGCCGGTGGGCGATCACCAGGGTCGTGCGCCCCTTGCAGACGTACTCGAGGGCCTTCTGGATATAGCGCTCGGATTCGGAATCGAGCGCCGAGGTCGCCTCGTCGAAGATCAGGATCGGCGCCTTCTTGTAGATCGCCCGGGCGATCGCCAGGCGCTGGCGCTGGCCGCCGGAAAGCGTCAGGCCGTTCTCCCCGACCAGCGTATCGAAGCCCTGGGCCAGCTTGTCGATGAACTCGCTGGCGTAGGCGGCATCGGCGGCCTCCTTGACCCGGGCCAGGTCCGGGGCCGGGTCGCCGTAGGCGATATTGGCGGCGATGGTGGTGTTGAACAGCGTCACCTGCTGGGAAACGATGGCGATCTGCCGGCGCAGCGCGCCGAGGTCGTATTCGTCGATATCAACGCCATCGATCAGCAGGCGCCCTTCCGAGGGCCGATAGAAGCGCGGCAACAGACCGACCAGCGTCGACTTGCCGGCACCGGAGCGCCCGACGATGGCGATCATCTCGCCGGGGGCGACGTGCAGGTCGATGCCGTGCAGCACGTCCGGGTGCTCCTCGCCGTAGCGAAAGCCGAGGTTCTCGAAGCGCACGTCGCCTTCGAGCGTCTCGGGCGCCAGGGTGCCCGCGTCCGGCTCGCGAGGCAGGTCCACCACGGCGAAGAGTTCCGCGGCGGCGGCCAGGCCCTTCTGGATATCGCCATTGATTTCGGTGAGCTGGCGTACCGGCTTGATCATCAGCGCCGCAGCGGTGATGAAGGCGACGAATTCGCCCGGGGTCATGTCGGCCATGAAGGCCGGCGCCATGGCGAGCCACACCAGCAGCGCCATGGAGATCGCCACCAGCATCAGGATGACCGGCGAGCTGACCGCGCGCGTCATCGCCTGCTTCATGCTCTGGCGGCGGTTCTCTTCGCTGGCGCGCTCGAAGCGCTTCTTCTCGAAGCCCTCGGCACCGTGGGTGCGCACCACCCGGTAGCCGGTCAGCGCTTCGGAGGCGACGTGAGTCACGTCGCCCACGGAGTTCTGGATGCGCTTGGAGATCTTGCGAAAGCGCTTGCTGACGTAGCTGACGACGACGGCGATCACCGGCGTGACGCCCAGAAACAGCAGCGTGAGCATCCAGTTGGTCCACAGCAGATAGAGGATCAGCCCGATCACGAACAGCCCCTCGCGCAGGATCACCGTCACGGCGTTGGTGGCCGCCCCGGCCACCTGCTCGACGTGGTAGGTCACCCGCGACACCAGGTGTCCGCTCGAGTGCTGGTCGAAGAAGCGCCCCGGCAGGTGCAGCATGTGGTCGAACACGTCGCAGCGCAGGGTATGGATCACGTAGCGGCCCACGTAGGCCATGTAGTAGGTGCTCAGGAAGGTACCCACCCCGCGGGCGGCGAACATCAGCACCACGAACAGCGGAAGGAACAGGCGAAATGCCGCGTCCGGGTTCTGGATACCGTCGATCAGCCGCTTCATCATCTCGGCCAGCGCCGTGCTGGAGGCGGCATAGATCAGAAAGCCGATGATCGCCAGCGCGAACATGCGCCAGTGCGGCTTGACGTAACTCAACAGACGTTTGTAGATCACCCAACTGGAATCGGTCACACGCGCTCCTGGCCGTAGTGTGCAATGCGCCGGATTCTACCCTAAGGCGCGCCTTATCGACACCGCTTGCGCCCTCCTCCCGGCGCGCGCTGCGGTGAAACCTCGAGATCCTCGCCGGCCCGCAGCACGAAGGTCAGCGCCCCGTCCTGGGCCGTGTTCCACAGGCAGCTCCCCACGGCGCGAAAACGGCGTACCACCGCGTCCGTCGGGTGGCCGAAGGCGTTGCCTCGCCCGGCGCTGAAGACCACGTGCCTGGGCCGCGTCTCGCGCACGAACTGGATGCCGGAACTCGTGTTGCTGCCGTGGTGCCCCGCGACCAGCACGTCGACCGGCCCCTCGAGCGCGCCGAGAAAGCGCCGCTCGCTGTCGCTGCCCGCGTCGCCGGTGATCAACAGGCGATGCTCGCCGATGC
>NZ_JAMZBD010000419.1:0-2699 GCF_024158685.1 Halomonas sp. 707D4
TGAAAAAAGGGCCTGCGGGCCCTTTTTTCGTGGTGCGCCAAATGTGACTCAGCGGCCGAGGTGATCGCGCGCCTTCTCCTGCCAAGGCCCCTCGAGGGCGGCAGCGCGCTCGAAGGCGGCGCTCGCGCCGTTCTGGCCGAGCTGGGTCAGCAGCAGTCCCAGATTGAGCCACGCGGCGCCGAGCGCTGGATCGAGGCGGGTCGCCGTTTCGAAAGCCTCGACCGCCTGCAGGGGCTCGCCATCGGCGTAGCGAGCGTTGCCGAGCGCGAACCAGCCAAGCGCGCTGTCCGGGTGGCGCTCGACCAGCGCCTGCCAGCTATCGAGGGCAGCGCTTTGCCCTTGCACGGCCTCGAAGGCGCTGATCGCCTCGATCGCGCTGCGTACCGGGACGCCTGCGGCGAGTTCGCCCGGCGGCTTGACCACGAACCCCCAGCGCTGGCTACGCGCCCAGGTGGCGTCGAAACGCGCAAGCGAAAGCGTGTGGCGGGGAATCTCGCCGCTTCGCAGTATCAGGGTTTCCCCGGGCAGGTCGTAGCCTATCGCCACCGCGTAGTGCCACATCGGGTAGAGCGGCAGCGACAGATTCTGCAGCACCACCACCGGCTCGTCGGCGTCGAGATGGCCGAGCAGCGCATCCACGGTAGGACGGATCGGGTAGGCGATCAGGCCATGGCGGCGCACGGTGGCGAGCATTTCCGGCTGCAGGCTGCCTTCTCGCCCGGGCACGTAGACCTGGCGAATGAGGGACTCGATGCTGACGGTCTCGCCCTGATGCTCGAGTACCATGGCAAGCGACGCCGGGCCGCACTGATACTCGCTCTGAGCGTAAAAGGGCACCTCGCCGATCTCCGTGCGCGGGGCGATCTCCTCGCGGGTACTGTCGAGCAACACCGGCGTTCGCGCACAGGCGCTAAGCATCAGGGCCAGCATGAAAACGCCCGCGAGGCGGGCGTTGAAGAGACGGCGTGTCATGAAGTGATCAGCGCGTGAACGGATAGACGTCGGTCAGGCCGAGAATGTCGGTGATCAAGAGGATCACGAACACCGCGAACAGTGCACCGACCACGCCGCCGGCACCGGCGGGAAGCTCGTCGAGGCGATCCGCCATCTGCTGGGCTTCGCTGTCGCTCAGGGCCGCCACGCGCTCCTGCACGTCCGCCGGGCTCACGCCCTGGTTCAAGAGCGCCTGCTGCACGTCGGCGCGGGCGAGAACGTCGCTGATGCGCTGGCGATCGCTGCCGGCCTGATCGCTTGCCAGCACCGACTGGGTCGACATCAGCTCGCTGGCGGCGGGCGTGGCGGCGACGACCGGCAGGCTGGTGATCACCAGGGCCAGGATCAGCAGGGAGGAGAGGGAGGCACGCAGGGTTTTCATCGTCTTCATCCTTAGACAATCGCGCTAGGCGCAGTAGAACGGGGAGTCATGAATCCTAGACCCCGATACGGTAGGTCCAGGGGGTCTCGGCGAGTATACCTTTCGCTCCGGAAAGCGTCATCGCCAAATCGTGCAACCCCGGCCACAGCGGCACTGCGGATGCACCCTTGACCGCGAGATCCAGACGCTGGGCCATGAGCAGAAGCTTGTGCAGGCGCTTCATCGGCAGCCGGTTGATCGCCTTCTGGTAGGCGGGGCGGCGCTTGTCGAAGATCATCGGCTTCTGCGTCTTGCAGGCGTGCTCGAAGCTTTGACCCTGGTCCAGGTGCTGGTGGAGCGAGAGCAGCGTCCTGAGCTCCCGGGTCAGCGCCCAGAGCACGATCGGTGCCTCGACCCCTTCGCTCTTGAGCCCGGTGACGATGCGGGATACCCGCTGAGGTTCGCCCTTGAGGCAGGCATCCGCCAGGTTGAAGACGTCGAAGCGCGAGCTGTCCTCGACGCCCACGGCGATGCTCTCGACGTCGAGCCGGGCGCCCGGCGGGTGGATCAGCGCCAGCTTCTGGAGCTCCTGGTCGGCGGCGAGCAGGTTGCCTTCGGTACGCTCGCCGAGCAGGCGCGCCGCATCGAGATCGATCTGCACGCCGTGCAGGGCGGCGCGGTCGCGCAGCCAGTAGCCCAGCCGCGAAACGTCCACCGGCCAGACCGGCACGAACAGCCCCTGCTTGTCGAGCGCCTTGAACCAGGCGCTCTTCTGCTGCTTGGCGTCGAGCTTGCCCATGCTGATCAACAGCACGTCGTCACCTTGCTCCATCAGTTCGGCGTACTGGGTAAGCGCCTTGGCGCCCTCCTGGCCGAGCTTGTGGTGGCCCAGGCGAAGCTCCAGAAGCTTGCTGCTGGCGAACAGCGACAGGTTGCTGGCGGTTTCCAGCAGCCGCCCCCAGGCGAAGTTGGGCTCCACATCGAGCACCTCGCGCTCCTCGATGCCGGCGGAGCGCGCCGCCTGGCGCACCGCGTCGCAGGCATCGCGATGCTGCAAGGGCTCCTCGCCTGCGACGATCACCGTGCGGGGCAGCTTCTTGGCGAGCTGCGCGGCCAGCTGGTCGGCGAAGACTTTCACGCCGGCGCCTCGAGTCGGCCCAGCCGCTCGATGATGCGCTCGGCGAGCCGGCGGGCCAGCGCCTGGGTCGCCTCCTCGAGCAGGCTCTGGCGGTTGAGCAGGTCGTCGTTGTTGACGCGAATTCGCGTGGACGTGGCGATCGTCTCGTTGTTGAGCGCGTAGGCGTCGTTGGCGCGCTGCTGTACCGACACCGTGACGCTCATGGTC
>NZ_JAMZBD010000420.1:0-2691 GCF_024158685.1 Halomonas sp. 707D4
AGGTCGCCTGGCCATCGATGAGCAGTTCGGCGTGGTTGCCCTTGGTCAATGGCATCATGGCCAGCTGCTCGACGGCCTGGACATCCGGGGTGGCCGGCAGCGAAATGTGCGGTTTCATGTTGTTGCGATAGCGGCGCAGCACGCGGCGCAACACGTTGTCCTTCGCCCCGCGCGCGGTGACGTAGCCGTAGAAGCGCGGGCGGCCGAAGAACCAGTAGGCGGGCAGCGCGATGTATGGAAAGGTCATCAGCGATACGATCCAGGCAACCGCGCCCTGGGAGGTACGGCTCGACATCAGCGCCATGATGGCGGAAACGATGCCCATGAGGTGAATGAGCATGATGCTCGTTCCGATCAACCATGAGGTCATTGAACCCCGCCCTCCATACGCCTGCTCCCCGTTACCCTGCTATATGCGCAAAAGCCCCGCAAGACGGGGCTTTGTATTCGACGCTCGGCGTCAAGTCTACGCGGTTTCGGCGATGATTGCCTTCCATTTGGCGGGCCCCGTGCGGTGCACCGAGGTGCCCTGGGTATCCACGGCCACGGTGACCGGCATGTCCTCGACCTCGAACTCGTAGATCGCTTCCATTCCCAGATCCTCGAAGCCCACCACGCGGGATTTCTTGATCGCCTGGGCGACGAGGTAGGCCGAGCCGCCCACCGCCATCAGGTAGACCGCCTGGTTGTCACGAATGGCGTCGATGGCCTCCTGGCCGCGCTCGGCCTTGCCGACCATGCCGAGAAGCCCGGTCTGCTCGAGCATCGTGCGGGTGAACTTGTCCATGCGCGTGGCGGTCGTCGGGCCGGCCGGGCCGACCACTTCGTCGCCCACCGGGTCGACCGGGCCGACGTAATAGATGAAGCGCCCTTTCATGTCCACCGGAAGCGGCTCGCCCTTCGCGATCATGTCGGTCATGCGCTTGTGGGCGGCGTCGCGTCCGGTCAGGAGCTTGCCGTTGAGCAGCAGGGTGTCGCCGGGCTGCCAGGTCTTGACCTCTTCCGGAGTGACGCTGTCGAGATCGACGCGCTTGACGTTGCCACCTACCTCGCGGGTGATCTCCGGCCAATCCTCGAGCTTCGGCGCGGGCAGCGCCACGGGGCCGGAGCCATCGAGGGTGAAGTGCGCGTGGCGGGTGGCAGCGCAGTTGGGGATGATCGCCACCGGCTTGTTCGCCGCGTGGGTCGGGTAATCCTTGACCTTGATATCGAGCACCGTGGTCAAGCCGCCGAGGCCCTGGGCACCGATGCCGGACTTGTTGACCTTGTCGAACAGCTCCAAACGCAGCTCCTCGGCGCGATTGCTCGCCCCGCGCGCCTGCAGTTCCTGGATGTCGATCGGGTCGAGCAGCGCTTCCTTGGCGATCTCCATCGCCTTTTCGGCGGTGCCGCCGATGCCGATGCCCAGCATGCCCGGCGGGCACCAGCCGGCGCCCATCTTCGGCAACTGCTCGAGCACCCAGTCGACCACGCTGTCGGAGGGGTTGAGCATGGCGAACTTGGATTTGGCCTCGCTGCCACCGCCCTTCGCCGCCACGTGGATATCGACCTTGTCGCCAGGCACGAGCTTGTGGTGGATGATGGCGGGCGTGTTGTCCTTGGTGTTCTGGCGCTTGCCGTCCGGGTCCGCCAGCACCGAGGCGCGCAGCACGTTGTCCGGCAGCAGGTAGGCGCGGCGCACCCCTTCGTTGACCATGTCGTCGAGGCTCATGTCCGCTTCCCAGGTCACGTTCATGCCGACATGGACGAAGACGGTCACGATACCGGTATCCTGACAGATCGGGCGGTGGCCCGTGGCGCACATGCGCGAATTGATCAGGATCTGGGCGATGGCGTCCTTCGCGGCCGGATTCTCTTCGCGATCATACGCGGCGGCCATGGCGTCGATGAAGTCTTTGGGATGGTAGTAGGAAATGTACTGCAGGGCATCGGCGACGCTCTGGATGACATCGTCCTGGCGAATCACGGTCATGGACAACAGGCTCCTGGTGGATCGAGACAAGCGGCTATTCGTGAAGCGATTTCAAGTATCGTTAGCCGTCTAGGTGTGGCGCGATTATACCCGAACACGCGCCGCGCGGCACTTGTCTGTTGTGCTGACCGGATTTGTCTCTAGCGAGTGGTCGATGCAGGAAGATAACGGTATAAAATTTAGTTTACCGGCTGGCACCGCGGGCACCAGTAAAGCCGACGGGAACCCACCATCTGGCGCTCGATGACGTCGTTGCAGCGATGACAAGAGAGACCGGCACGCTCGAAGACGCAAAAGCGCCACTGGCGACGCGTCTCGCCTGCCGCCTTGGCTTGAGCGATCCACGCTTCGCGATTGGTCACCCCGGCCTGGCGATAGGCCTGCCAAGTCGTCTCGAGAATGATCTGCGCCAGCGCCTTGCGCTTCTCATCAAAGAGATCCGCCGGGCGCTGCCTGGGATTGAGCCTGGCGAGAAACAGAATCTCCGAGCGCAGGTAGTTGCCCAAACCCGCCACCAGGGATTGATCGAGCAGCAGTGCCCCCAGGCTTCGTCGGCGAAAGCGTGGATCCTCCAGGCGTTCTTGTATCTGCTCGGCACTGACGTGCTGGCTGAGAAGATCCGGCCCCAACCGCGCCAGAAACGGATGCTCGTCGAGGGCGTCGGCGTCGAGCAAGGCGATGTCCGAGGCACTGTAGAGGCTCGCCGCCCTGCCCTCGGC
>NZ_JAMZBD010000421.1:0-2671 GCF_024158685.1 Halomonas sp. 707D4
GGCGATGGTGGTGGCCGCCATCGAGACCGTGTGGGCGGGCCAGGTCACGCCGCTTTCCGGCACGCCCGAGCGCACCCGCTTCGATCGTCCGATCACGCTGGCACGTGGCGAGGAGATGGGGCTTTTCAAGCTGGGCTCGACGGTGGTGATGTGCTTCGAGAACCCGGTCGACTTCTCGGCGTATCCGCCGGAGACGCTGGTGCGCATGGGCCAGCGCCTGGGGGAGCCGCCGAGCCTTACGCCCTACCCCGCCTGACGCCGGCCAGAAATATCTCCACGCAGCGCCGGGCGCGGGCATCGCAGCGCGCCTCGTCGATATCGAGGCGACGCCCGAGCAGCGCGTTGATGTGCCACTCGCCCAGCAGCATGCCCATGAAGATCCCCGCCGCCTCGCGGGGGTCACTCAAGCCCAGCACGCCATCCTCCACCTGATCGGCCAGATAGTCGGCCAGGGCCTGGCGGGTGTGGTCCGGGCCGCGCACCAGAAACAGTTCGCCAAGCTCCGGGGCGCGCTCGGCCTCGAACGCGAGCCCGCGCACCAGCCGGATGACGCCGGGATCGAACACCAGCAGCAGCATACGTCGACCCAGCTCACGAAGCACCTGCTCCGGGGCCTGGCGATCCCGCCGCCCCTCTTCCAGCACCGCCCAGGCGGTTTCGATATGGCGCTCCATCGCCGCGGTGAAGAGCCCTTCCTTGCTGCCGAACTGCTTGTAGAGCGTGGCGAGCGACCCCCCGGCCCGGGCGACCACGTCGCTCACGCTGGCGCCCGCATAGCCCTGCTCCAGAAACACGTCCCGCGCGGCGTCGAGCAGCCGCTCGCGTCGTACCTGACCACGCGTGCTGGGCGCCTGTGAAGGCTCGTTTTCCGTACCGCAAGTGTCACCTCGAACCATGTCGTCTCCTTCATCGAGCAGCGAACGCCGCCGTTGATCCAGCCGCGACCCGACAATTCATGAGTCTCCCTCGAGCCACGGATTCATGTAGATATGTAGTGTAACCTTCATTACACTATACTGCGTGCAATGATCGGCGCAATGCCGCTGCTTTCAACGAGGACGAACATCACCATGGCCAGCCACGAACGCGAAGGCGATACCCCCGAGCACCCTACCGCCGAGCCCCGAAAGCGCGGACGCAGATTGATCGTGGTCGTCATCGCCATCGCCGCCCTGGCGGCCCTCGCCGGGTGGGCGGTGAACTGGTGGCAGGTGGGGCGCTTCATGATCGATACCGACAACGCCTACGTGCGCACCGACAGCGTCGCGGTGAGCGCCGAGCTCTCGGCGCGGGTGGTCGACGTCGCGGTGCGCGAAAACCAGCGTGTCCAGCGCGGCGACCTGCTGGTGCAGCTCGACGACGCCGGCTACCGCGACCAGTTGACCCAGGCCCGGGCACAGCAGGCGGTGGCCAGCGCATCGCTCGCCCAGGCCCAGCGCCAGGCGGAGCTTCAACAGGCGGCCATCGATCAGGCGTCGAGCCAGGTGGAGGCCGCCCAGGCGGAAGTGGACCAGGCGCAGGCGCACCTGAGGCGTTCGAGCTCGCTCGCCGCCAATAACTACGGCTCGCGCCAGCAGCGCGAGGATGACCAGAGCGCGCTGCGCGTGGCCCAGGCCAACCTGGCGAGCCGCCGCGCCGGCGTGGTGTCCGCCCAGCGCCAGCTGGCCGTGGCCGAAAGCGATATCGCGCGCGCCGAGGCAAGCCTGGAGGCCGCCGAGGCGGATCTCGCCTACGCCCAGCACCAGCTCGACAAGACCCGCATCGTCGCCCCGCGCGACGGGGTGATCGGCAACCTGCGCATAAGAGCCGGGGCGCTGGCCCAGCCCTCGCTCACGCTGCTGCAGCTGGTGCCGATCGAGTCCGCCTACATCAGCGCCAACTACAAGGAGACCCAGCTCGAACGCATTCGCCTCGGCCAGCCGGTCGCCATTCACCTGGACGCCTACCCGGACATCACGTTCGAAGGCGTGGTCGATAGCCTGTCGCCGGCCACCGGCACCGAGTTCAGCCTGCTGCCCCAGGACAACGCTACCGGCAACTTCAACAAGATCGTCCAGCGCGTGCCGGTGAGAATCGCGGTGACCGGCCCGGCGGAATCGCTCGGGCTTCTGCGTGCCGGACTTTCGGCGATTCCCGAAATCGACACCCGCGAGCTCGACCCCGCCCGATGAACACGCCGGCAACGCCTCCCCAGGGCGCGACCGACATGCCGCCCTGGCCTCAACGCATCGGCTTCATCGCGGCAGTGTTCGGCATGTTCATGGCGATCCTGGATATCCAGATCGTCGCCAGCTCGCTCAACGAGATCCAGTCCGGGCTTTCGGCGAGCCAGGACCAGATCTCCTGGGTGCAGACCTCCTACCTGATCGCCGAGATCGTGATGATTCCGCTGTCGGGCATGCTGATGCGCATCCTGTCGACGCGGGTCGCCTTCACTCTCTCCTGCGCCGGCTTCACCCTGGCGAGCCTGGGCTGTGCGCTGGCGGGCTCGATCGAACAGTTGATCGTGCTGCGCGCCATTCAGGGCTTCATGGGCGGGGCGATGATCCCCATCACCCAGGCGATCAGCTTCTCGATCTTTCCCCGCCGGGTGATGGGCAGCGTACAGGCGGTGATCGGCATGGTGGTGACCATGGCGCCGTCGATCGGCCCGACCATCGGCGGTTACATC
>NZ_JAMZBD010000422.1:0-2666 GCF_024158685.1 Halomonas sp. 707D4
GCTCAAGACCGGCGACCGGCTCACCTGGCGCGGCAATGACCCCACCCCGCGGTGGCTGCCGCGCAGTGCTCAGCTGCCGCTGCCCGCGCAAGGCGTCGTCACGCTGTCCTTCGTGCTCGGCGCCCAGGCGGCACACTTCGCCGGGCGCAGCCTCTACCAGGCCTTCAATCAGCAGTGGACGGTGGATCAGCGCGCCGATCGCATGGGCATTCGCCTGACCGGCACGCCGCTTCAAAGCACGCTCACCGGCATCGTCTCGGAGGGCATTCCGCTGGGCGCAGTGCAGATCCCGCCGGACGGCCAGCCGATCGTGCTGATGAACGACCGCCAGACCATCGGCGGTTATCCGCGCATCGGCGCGCTCACCCCCGGCGCCTGCGCCCGGCTCGCCCAGTGCCTGCCCGGCACCCGGGTAAGGCTTGCGCCGATCAGCGCCACCCAGGCGCAGATGAACCACCGGCGCCAGCTCAGCGCCTGGAGCTAATCGATGCCCCGCGCCAGCGGGGCGTCTGCCGTTCATGTTCGGTTAAGCCGTCACGGTTATGCTCGTCGGCTTTCATGGCCGAAAAGGATACCGTGACATGGTCGTCAAGCCGCTCGCTCTGCCGCTCGGCGCCGCTTTGGCGCTGACGCTCGCCCCGCTTTCCGCCGCCGCTCAGACGCCGCTTCGCATCGAGCTCTTCCAGCGCTGCGCCGATCTGCTCGACGCGCAGCACCCGACCTTCTGCCTGCGCACCCGGGGGCTCGAAGAGGGCGCCGTCGAGGTCACCCTGGATGGCGCCACGCTTGCCACCGAGCGCATCGAACGCCAGGACCAATTGCTGCGCGTCACGCTCGATGGCGATACCCCAAGCGGCCCGCTGTGGCTGTCCCAGGGCGGACGGCAAAGCAACCCGGTCTGGGCGAGCCTCAGGGGCAGCCACGTGATCGCCGCCGGCGACGAGGCGATCGCCGATAACCAGGACGGCGTGGCGAGCTACGTCGATCTGATCAGCCTGATCATCGAAGAGGAGTACGACGGCCTGGAGGAGGCGCGTCGGCTGGCCGACAAGTACGGCGCCGAGGTGGTCGGCCAGATCCCGCCGCTCAACACCTACCAGCTGCGCCTGCCCGCCCGGGATCTCGATACCCGTGATGCCTTGGTGCTACGCCTGGGCAGCGAGGTCAGCGTGGATGCGGTGGTGGTGGAGGAGACCAACGCCGAGGAGAGCATCGAGCGCGAGGCGAGCGCCCCGCCGGAGGCCCACGACCAGGAGTGGGCGGCCAACCGCTTTCTCGACGCGGTGAACTTCTATCAGAGGCGCCTTTCCCGGGAGCATGGCGATGTGGACACCCATCCGGTGCGCATCGGCGTGATCGAGCGCAACGTCGATTTCGACGCCCCGGACTTCGCCGACTACCTGGGCGACTGCCGTACTGAGGCGACCCGCACCTGCGTCTACGCCAAGGACGGTGACGACCCCGGCGGCCACGGCACCACGGTGGCGGGCATCCTCGCCGCCGCCTGGAACGAGGGCGGCAACAGCGGCTTTCTGCGCGGGCTCGACAGCGTCGGCCCCGGCTTCGACGTGATCGTCGATCGCAATTCTGATGCCGGCATCACCGCCAACATCGCCGCTTCGGTCAATCTGGTGGAGGACGGCGCGCGGCTGCTCAACTGGAGCTGGGGCATCCACCGGGTGGGCACCCTCGATATCAACGGCGAAGAGGTCGACTCGCTGGTGCGCTCCGGCATCGCCATGGACGGCTACGAGGAGCTGCTCGAGGAGTTCTTCCTGTGGCTGCGCCGCAAGCACCCGGACGTGGTGGTGGTCAACTCCGCCGGCAACGCCTCGTCGTTCTCCGGACGCGACGACTACCGCCTGCCCTCCTCCTTCGTCACCGACCAGCTGTTCGTGGTGGGCGGCCACGAGCGAAGCAATGAGGACGTGGCGGTCGACGATGCGCGCTACGCGATCAAGCGCGAGGCTTCGAACATCGACATGCGTGTTGACGTCACCGCCGCCGCCTGCGTGCGCGGCTCCACCGCCACCGAGGGGGAGCTTGGTAACGCGCACTGTGGCACCTCCTACTCCACCCCGCTGGTCACCGGGCTGCTGGCGGCCATGATGTCGATCGACCCGACCCTCACCCCGGCCCAGCTGCGCATCCTTTTGCGCCGAAGCGCGATGCCGATCGGCGAGGAGTTCGACTTCGAACCCACGGATGCGGACGACCTGACCGCGCCGATCCTGCCCTCGGAGCGCGCCCACGACCTGGAACATCCAGACATCGGCCTCTCCGCCCGGCTCGACATGTACAAGGCGCTGGATCTCACGGTGCAGAGCCTGGAGCGGGCGCGCTGAGACCACGCCCACGAAAAAGGCACCCGCGGGTGCCTTGGTGACGCCTGTGCGGGGGCAGCGCCTCAGCGGCGGGCCATCTGCATCTCCTTCACCACGATGTCGCCGTCGATGACGATGGGCTCGTCGTCGAGGAACAAGGAGCAGCCGCGCATCGGGATGTCCAGGTGGCAGGCGGTGTCGTTGGGCCCGCCCAGCTCGTTGTTGGGGCCGGTCGAGAACATCACGTTGCCGTAGAAGCTGCGCGGTTCCATCCCCATGCCGCCGGGAAACTCGCCGGGCACCATGCGATGCCACTTGGCGTCCGGATTCATGCCCCAGCCC
>NZ_JAMZBD010000423.1:0-2664 GCF_024158685.1 Halomonas sp. 707D4
GTCTCCGGTGCCGTGGCCGTGCTCGTCGTTGAGCGCCTTGAAGTGATCCAGGTCGATGAAGACGACCGTCATGGCGCGTTTTTCGAGGCGACAGCGCGCGAAATGCTCGTGAAGCTGCTCTTCGAGCCAGGCGCGGTTGGCAAGCCGGGTCAAGGGGTCGATGCGGCTGCGCTCGAGCAACTGACCGTGGCGGCTTTCGAGCGCTTCGAGCGCTTCCTGCTGGGCCTGCAGACGGGCGCCAAGGGCGAGCGCGTGCTGATACAACAGCTGCTTGGCTTCGGTGAGCACGTCGACGCTGTCCAGAGGGAGCGGAATCGCCAGCTTGAGCAGATCGCTCAACAGCGCGATCTGACGATGCATGGTGTAGAAGAGCGCCTCGAGAATGGTCACGTGCTCGGTATTGGAGACGGAAAGCTCGTAGAGAAGCGTCGAGAACGCACGCGCCGGGTTCGCCGAAAGCCAGGCATCCGCCAATGGACCGGAAAGCCGCACGCACACGGCGACGTTGTCGTCGGTGAAGACGCTGTCGTGGCTCTCGTTGATGGCGTGCACGAGGCTCTCGGGCAGCCCCCACCGGGCGGCGATCCAGGCACCCACCAGCGTATGGTCGCAGCCGAAATGATGGCGCTCGTTCTGGGCCAGCTGCATGTGGGACTGATCGCGTCGCTCGTAGAGTGCTGGCGCCTGGGCCGGGAACGTCATCTGCAGCGCCAGCACGCCGATGTCCTGCAGCAGGGCGACGGTGAACACGTAGCCCAGCCGATCCGGGCAGAGCTTCTGGGCCAGTTGGCTCGCGATCGCCGCCGCGGCGATCGCGCGCTGCCAGACGGGCACCGCCGTCTCGTTGGCCTCGAGGTCCTTGAGCAGCGCGAAGCTCAATACGGTCGCGATCGTTGCGTCCGTGCCGAGCCGCTGGGTCGCCTCCAGCCCGGTGCAGGCCGGTCCCGCCGCGTTGAGATGGTGGGCGCTGTTGGCGGCGCCGATCAGTCGCGCAGTGAGTGCGGGGTCGTGTTCGATGACGCTGGCGTAGTCCTGGAGCGAGGCATCCGGCGAGCGCGCGACCTCGAGCACCTCGAGCGCCACGGCGGGCAGCGACGGAAGGTAGGGCGCGCGGACGAGGGATTTTGCCACCATGCGCGGCAGCTTCGCCGTCAAGGTGTCATAGAGCGTGTTGTTCACCGCTGAAAGGCTCGTCATCTTCTCTCCAAAGGCACTGTTCAGCGCAGTAAGCGGTCATGATGAATCGCGCTAGCATATACCCTCGACTGCGCGGCGTCGCCACCTAAGCGCCCCGGGGCATTGACGACCCTCGAGCGGCCGAGGACGAGCGCCTCGCTGGCTACGTTGGTCTTGAGGGTGGGGATGCCTTTATCGACCAAAAATGGGACGCCCGCCTCGTTTCGTCAATTGGCTAAAGGTGCAGGGGCGTGGCGGTCGAGTTCACCGACTTGCCATGGGCGTGGAAAGCCGCGCCTGGGCGCGGCCGGTGGGCGAGAGAGGCAGCGCCTGGCGCGAACCACCTGGAGCTGGCGGTTTCGGTGCGCGGTAGCCAGGCGCGGAGGTGGCCATGCAGGGCTCAGTCGCGCGGGAACCTTGCTTCGAGTTCGGCGACCTGCTCCGGGGTCAGGGTGCGCGGGTTTTCGCCGCGCAGCAGCAAGAAGAGCTTGGCGGTCTCCTCGAGCTCCTCGGTGGCGTAGACGGCGGCCTCCAGGTTCTTGCCCGCCACCACCGGGCCGTGGTTGGCCAGCAGCACGGCGCTGTGCTTGCCCGCAAGCCCGCGTACCGCGTCTCCCAGCGCCTTGTCGCCGGGAATGTGGTAGGGCACCAGGGGCAGCTTGCCCACCCGCATCGCATAGTAGGCGGTGATCGGCGGAATGCAGTCGCAGGGGTCGATGCCCGGCAGGCAGGAGACCGCGACGGAGTGGGTGGAGTGCAGGTGGACGATGGCGCCGGACTGAGGACGCTCGTCGTACATCGCCGTGTGCAGGAAATGCTCCTTGGTGGGGGCATCGCCACTCACCAGGCGACCGTGCTGGTCGAGATGCGAGATGCGCGCCGGGTCCAGTCGACCCAGGCACGCGTTGGTCGGCGTCATCAGCCAGCCGCCGTCCTCCAGGCGCACGCTGATGTTGCCGCTCGAGCCCATGGTCAGGCCCCGGTCGAACAGCGACTTGCCGAGAAGGCTGATCTGCTCGCGTTGGCGGTTCTGCTCGTGAATGCTCATGACAATACCTCGAAAGCGCGGGTGAAGAAGTCGACGCCGCCGAAATTACCCGATTTCAGCGCCAGGGAAAGCGGAGCGGTGTGGCCCTTGAGGGTGGCCTGGGTCCAGGGCACGCCCGGGTCGATCTGCTCGCCGATGCGCAGCGCCGAGATCCTGAGCGCCGACACCACCGCCCCGGAGGTTTCGCCGCCGGCCACGAGCAGTCGCCCCACGCCTTCGTTGACCAGCGTCACCGCCAGTTGACTGAGTGCGCACTCCACCAGCTCTCCCGCCCTCTCGACGCCGAGCCTTTGCTGGGCGGCCTTGACCTTCGCCGGGTCGGCGGAGGCGTAGATCAGCGCCGGTGCGTCTTGCTCGATACGATCCAGGGCGAAGGCCAGCGCCTGTTCCCACTGCTCGTCGCCCAGAGCCAGGGCGTCCGGGTCCAGGGCGAAGCCGGC
>NZ_JAMZBD010000424.1:0-2660 GCF_024158685.1 Halomonas sp. 707D4
CGCTGGCCGTGGCCCTTCTCGAGGCGCGCGGCTTCACCGCCGAGGACTTCGCCCTCTCCCACCCTGGCGGCAGTCTCGGCAAGCGGCTCTTGCTGCGCGTGAAGGATCTGATGCACAGCGGCGAGCGCCTGCCCAAGGTGCCTCTTGGCAGCCCCTTGCGCGACGCGCTGCTCGAGATCACCCGCCAGGGGCTCGGCTTCACCTGCGTGGTGGACGACGACGGGCGCCTCGCCGGCGTCTACACCGACGGCGACCTGCGCCGCACCCTGGACGAGTACCACGACCTGCGCAGCGTCAGCGTCGATGCGGTGATGACGCGTCCGGGCAAGCGCATTCGCCCGGACGTGCTCGCCGCCGAAGCGGTTCGCCTCATGGAAGATAGCCGCATCACGGCCCTGGCCGTGGTCGACGAACACGAGCGCCCCATCGGCGCCCTGCACATGCACGACCTGCTTTCGAGCGGCGTGATCTGACCTACGCTGATAGACCGTTTTCAATGGAGTAACCATGGCCCTACCCGATGCCCTGCACGACCGAATTCGCAACGTGCGCCTGCTGGCCGTCGATGTCGACGGCGTGATGACCGATGGACGCCTCTACTTCCAGGCCGACGGGGTCGAGATCAAGGCGTTCCACGTCCAGGACGGCCACGGCCTCAAGCTTCTGAAGCGCGCGGGCTTTCACGTGGCGGTGATCACCGGGCGCGACTCGCCCATGGTCAGCCAGCGGGCGGCGGCGCTGGGTATCACCCACGTCTTCCAGGGCGTCGAGGACAAGCTCGCCACGCTCAAGGGACTGTGCCAGCGCCTCGACCTGTCCCTCGATCAGGTCGCCTACTGCGGCGACGACCTGCCGGATCTGGCTGTGATTCGCCGCGTCGGGGTCGGCATCACCGTGCCCAACGCACCGGACTACATGCACACCCACGCCGGCTGGATCACCGATGCGCTCGGCGGCCATGGCGCGGTGCGCGAGATCTGCGATACGCTCTTGATGACCCAGGGTCACTGGGATGCGGTCATGGACACGTACCTCTAGAGGTTCACGCCTATGTCGAGACGCTTGAAGAAACGCCTCTGGATGCCGGCGCTGGTCGTTGCACTCGGCGCCCTGCTCGTCTGGCTCGACCCGCGCGGCCCCGACTTCGACGACGTCGATCCCGAGGCCCAGGCGCAGGAGCCCGGGCACGTGCTGGAAAATGCCGAGCTCACGCTGTTCGGCGAGTCCGGCACGATCGACCAGTCGCTGGTCACCCCGCACCTGGTGCATACGCC
Organism: Halomonas sp. 707D4; assembly: GCF_024158685.1. Taxonomy (NCBI): domain Bacteria; kingdom Pseudomonadati; phylum Pseudomonadota; class Gammaproteobacteria; order Oceanospirillales; family Halomonadaceae; genus Halomonas; species Halomonas sp. 707D4. Next base: position 1,275 of record NZ_JAMZBD010000424.1, read on the forward strand.
CCAGCAGGCGCTGACCGAGGCCGACGACCCGCGCGCCACGCTGTTCGATTCGGAGCAGCGCCAGTGGCTGGCCCAGGCCGACCACGGCATACTGCAGACCGATCGCCAGTCGCTCGTGCTGGAGGGCTCGGCCCGGCTGCTGGCGCCGGACGAAGGCTGGCAGCTCGACACCGAGCGGCTACACTACGATGGCCTCGAGCGTCACGCCTACACCGAAACGCCGGCGCTGCTGCAGCAGCCGCCCCAGCGCATGAGCGCCGATCGCATGGACGTCTGGCTCGACGAGAGCCGGGTACGCATGTCCGACAACGTGCGCGGCGAACACCCGCCCGTCAGCCCAACGCCCTAGGAGTCGTTATGCACCCACCGTTTCGCGCCGCCCTGTTTCGCGCCGCCTTGCTGGCAGTGGCCATGCCGCTGACCGCCGTTGCCCAGAACAACCAGGCGCCCGTCGAGGTCGAGGCCGACCAGCTCGACCTGGACCAGCGCGCCGGCACCGCCGTCTATACCGGCAACGTCGACATTCGCCAGGGCGAAATGCAGATTCGCGGCAACCGCGTCGAAATCCAGCGCAACGAGGCCGGCGAGCTTTCCCAGGCCATCGCCACCGGCGAGCGCGCCTACCTTCGCAACCAGCTCGAGAACGAAGACGGCCCCATGGAGGGCTGGGCACGCCGCATCGTCTATCACGTCGGCGAGCGCCGGGTCGAGCTGATCGACCAGGCCGAGCTTACACAGCGCGGCGACCGCTTTCGCGGCGGCCGGCTCGAGTACTTCATCGACCGCGAAGTCGTCCAGGCCCGCTCCGAGGTGAGCGGCAGCGACAACCAGCGTATCCGCATGACCCTCCAGCCCGCCCAATAGGAGGCCGCCGTGTCGAATACCCCAAGCGCAGCGGTCAAGACGCTGCACGCCCGGCACTTGGCGAAGAGCTACAAGCGCCGCCGGGTGGTCAAGGATATCAACCTGGAAATCGCTCAGGGCAGCGTGGTCGGCCTGCTCGGCCCCAACGGGGCGGGCAAGACCACCTCGTTCTACATGATCGTGGGGCTGGTCAAGGCCGACGCGGGAACGGTGGGCATCGACGAGCGGGACCTGACCCGCGCGCCGATGCATGAGCGCGCCACCGCCGGGATCGGCTATCTGCCCCAGGAAGCATCGATCTTCCGTAAGCTCTCGGTGGCCGACAACATCCTGGCGATTCTCGAGACCCGCAAGGAGCTGGATCGCCACGCTCGCGAAGAGCGCCTCGAGCAGCTGCTCGAAGACTTCCACATCACTCACATTCGCGACAACCTGGGCATGAGCCTCTCCGGCGGCGAGCGGCGGCGCGTCGAGATCGCCCGGTCGCTGGCCACCGACCCGGCCTTCATCCTGCTCGACGAA
>NZ_JAMZBD010000425.1:0-2652 GCF_024158685.1 Halomonas sp. 707D4
GACGTCCATGAGTCAGAATAGCCAAACACCCCCTCCCGGCAGCGAAAAACTGCAGAAAGTGCTGGCCCGCGCCGGTTTCGGCTCGCGCCGCGAGATGGAAACCGTGATCAGCGACGGCCGCGTCAAGGTCAACGGCCAGGTCGCCAAGCTCGGCGACCGGGTCGAGGAGCGCGACCGCGTCAGCCTCGACGACCGGCCGATCTCACTGCGCCCGGAAGCCGAAGTGCCGCGCCGCGTGCTGATGTACAACAAGCCCGAAGGCGAGCTGTGCACCCGCAAGGACCCGGAGGGGCGGCGCACGGTGTTCGAACGCCTGCCGCGCCTGAAAGGCGAGCGCTGGATCGCGATCGGGCGGCTGGACATCAACACCAGCGGCCTTCTGCTGTTCACCACCGACGGCGAGCTCGCCAACCGCCTGATGCACCCCTCCACCCAGGTGGAGCGCGAGTACGCGGTGCGCGTGATGGGCGACGTCAAGCTCGAGCACGTCAAGGCGATGGTCGACGGCGTGATGCTCGAAGACGGCCCGGCGCGCTTCACCGACGTGCAGGAGTTCGGCGGTGAAGGCATCAACACCTGGTTCCACGTGGTGATCCTCGAAGGCCGTAACCGCGAAGTGCGCCGCCTGTGGGAGTCTCAGGGGCTGACCGTCAGCCGCCTGAAGCGCGTGCGCTACGGCAACATCTTCCTCGACAAGCGCGCCAAGGCCGGCGAGTGGATCGAACTCACCCAGGACGAGATCGACGACCTGGCGACGCTGGCCCAGCTCGAGACACGCAAGGTGCCCGAGCTCACCCCGGACGAGAAGAACCGCTGGAGCCGCGACAAGCACAAGCGTCGCCCGGTACAGGCGATGCGCAAGCCCAAGCGGCGCTGACGCCACCGCGTCAGCCGGTATTAGATCGATCCACCCGACCAGCGGCGTGTAAAACGCCGCTGGTTTTTTATATCGAGTGTTCGATAAACCCTTTAACTCTTTGAGCGTTAGTTTGTTTTTTTATCATGGAAAAAAACCAATAAACTTTCTTTACAAAAGTTTAATTTTTTCCATTTGCCTGCCTTCAAAAAGCTGCCCTACCTTCCATTTAGTGCATGATAAATTTTGGTTAGAGTCTTCTTTGTTAAAAGTTTAGCGTTTTAACGACCCGAATTGAATAAAAGTTAATAAGCTAATGGGTCAATGGTTAACGTCTTATGGACACCAACAGTCTGACGTGAAGCGCCGCGATATATATTCGCCCCGCGCTCTCTGTCAGCGCTCGACCAAATCATAAATGCACGCTCAGTGATATAACGCGGCGTATTCCGCGTACTCAAATGACATTTTACCGGCGTCGCTATTGGCGGCCCGGCGCCTTGCCAGCTGTTTAAACAACGCAGTCATCGACACGCAGTTTAAATAAGGGGTGCATCATGGGAATGTCCGGTCGGCCAGTAGCGTTCTTTCTCTCGTCTAAAGAATCCCGCCACGTTAGGCGTAAGCGACGCTCGTTCGCGCGCCTTTCGGCGTGCCTTTTGCTTTCGGGAATGCTCTTGACTCCCTTGACGATGGCCTACGAATTCAGCGATGTCAGCGAGGATTTCAGCGCCCTCGATGGCGCCTTCATCCGCCTCGGCGTCACCGTGCCGGTGGCAGAACTCGCCCGGGTTGAAGAAGGCATCGGCCGATTGAGCAAGCCGGACGTCGTCGCCTTGATCGGTCCTCCCAATGAAGCGGGATCGACTTACCAGGATGATCACTGGCTCTACAACATCGATCTCGCGCTGACCGACGACGACGTGCTGGTCTGTCAGTACCGCGTCTCGTTCGCTCAGGAGCGTCTTACCGGCACGCAGTGGCGCCGGCCCCAGTGCGAAGCGCTCTACGACGAGCAGAGACCCACCGGTTACAGCCTCTCCGCCGACCTGCTGTTCGGCTTCGATAGCGCCACGATCTCACCGGCGGGGCAAGAGGCGATCCGCGAGGTCGCCACTGCCGTACAGCAGCGGGGTACTCCATCGGCGGTCTCGGTAATCGGTCATGCCGACCGGATCGGCAACCCCGCCTACAACATGACCCTGTCACAGCGTCGCGCCGAAGCGGTAGCCGCAGCACTTGGCCAATTCGGTGTCGCCCCTTCTTTGATCACCCCGGTGGGCCGAGGCAGCAGCCAGCCCATTGCCTCCTGCGATGGGGTTCAGGGAGAGGCTCTGAAAACCTGCCTGGCGCCGGATCGGCGCGTCGATATTTCGCTCAGCGGATCGCTATAGCCCTGGCCTTCGGTCAAGTACAGAAAAGGTGAATCATGAACAACGAAACGATCGCCATCACCGGTAAAGCCTCCAGTCAGACCACCGAACAGGCATGGGCCGGAGTTGTCACGCTCGACGCCCCCAGCACCGTGACGCTCCCCGTAGGCCCTGAAGAGATCGCCGCGTTCAGCCAGTCGGGCATGGACCTTGTGGTCACGCTGCAAAACGGCGAGCAGATCGTGCTCGCCGATTTCTTCGTTCAAGTCGACGGCATGCGCAGCGAATTGGTTCTCGAGGATGCGAACGGCGTGCTATGGCTGGGCCAGTACCAGACGCCTTGGCAGGAATTTGCCTTTGCCGAAGTGAACGAGGAGGCCATGGCGGCTGGCGGCGGCGGTATCCCCCCTTGGGTGTTCCCGT
>NZ_JAMZBD010000426.1:0-2649 GCF_024158685.1 Halomonas sp. 707D4
TCCTCGCCCTGGGCGCCGGCGACACCGTCAAGCCCGTCGGCGCGGTGCCCGAGCGGGCCGAGGCGGTGCTGCAACTGCGCTTCGTCAAGGGCACCGAGTGGCAGGCCATCGAGCCGCGCCTGCGCGCCCATCTCGATGCCTTGGGGTTTGGCGAGGTAGCGCTTGAGATGCTCGGCGGCTACGCCGCCACCCGGCTCGACCCCGGCCACCCCTGGGTCAGCTTCGTTCAGCACTCCACCGAGCAGAGCCTGGGAAGTCCGGCCCACATTCTTCCCAACCTGGGCGGCACCATTCCCAACCACTGCTTTTCGGACGTGCTGCGCCTCCCCACGGTATGGCTGCCCCACTCCTATCCCGCCTGCGACCAGCACGCGCCCAACGAGCACCTGCTCGAAAGCATCGTCGAGGAGGGGCTCAGGCTCACCGCCGGGGTACTCTGGGATCTGGGCGAACCCCAGGCGCAATCACTCGTGCAACAAGGGGCGCAACAACAATGACGACACCTCGTAACGCCGTCGATGGCGAAGCCATCCATTGGGACCAGGACCTGAGCTATGGCCAGTACCTGGACCTCGAGCCGCTGCTCGCCTGCCAGAACCCGGTCTCGAAAGAGCACGACGAACTTCTGTTCATCGTCATCCATCAGGTCTCGGAGCTCTGGATCAAGCTCTGCCTGCACGAGGCCCACGGGGCGGCGGCCAATATCGATGCCGACGACCTGTCGCCGGCCTTCAAGATGCTCAGCCGCATGGCGCGTATCCAGGAGCAGTTGATCAAGGCCTGGGAAGTGCTGGTAACCATGACGCCGGCAGACTACGCGAGCTTTCGCGACAGCCTCGGCCAGAGTTCGGGATTCCAGTCTTACCAATACCGTGAGATCGAGTTTCTGCTCGGCAACAAGAACGCCAAAATGATCGAGGCGCACCGCGAACGTCCAAAAGACTACCAGAAGCTTCAAGAAGCCCTCGCCGCCCCCAGTATCTACGATGTGACGCTGAAGCTTCTGGCCCGGCGCGGCTTCGCCATTCCGGCAGAGAAGATCGAGCGCGACTGGCGCGAACCCTACACCCCCTGCCCCGAGGTGGAAGCCGCCTGGGCCGAGGTATATCGCCACAGCGAACGACACTGGGATCTCTACGAGCTTGCCGAGAAGCTGGTGGACGTGGAGTTCAACTTCCAGCGCTGGCGCTTCAACCACATGAAGACCGTCGAGCGCATCATCGGCTATCGGCGCGGTACCGGTGGCACCGCCGGCGTCAACTACCTGGTCAAGGCGCTGGATTTGCAGTTCTTTCCCGAGCTGTGGAGCGTGCGCACCTCGATCTGAGCAGGTTACGGCGACGGTATTCGATCTTACGGAGGACACCATGAACGAGCCCCTGAACGGCATCACCCTCGAAAGCGTGCAAGAGCGCGACCGGCGCGACCCGCTCGCCGCGTTCAAGCAGCACTTCGCCCTGCCCGAGGGCGTACTCTACCTGGACGGCAACTCCCTGGGCGCCCAGCCGGTGGCGGCGACGCAGGCGGTCGATGCCACCCTCACCCAATGGCGCGAGGAGCTGATCAAGGGGTGGAATCAGGGGTGGTTCGACGCCCCCGAGCGCCTGGGGGATCTGCTCGCGCCGGTGATCGGCGCGCGGGCCGGGGAAGTCTGCGTGACCGACAACATCACGCTCAACATCTTCAAGCTGCTGGGCTACATCACAAGCCAGGCCCCGGATGATCGGCGCGCGGTGCTCTCGGAAGGCGGCAACTTCCCCACCGACGGCTACATCGCCCAGGGGTTCTGCCAGCTGCGAGGCTGCGAGCACCGCTTCCTGCCCGAAGGCGCGGACCTGGCCGAGCACCTGGAAGGCGTAGCCGTGGTCGTGCTCAGCCAGGTGAACTACCGCACCGGGGCGCTTCGCGACATGGCCGCCACCACGCAGCTCGTGCACGCCCACGGCGCCGAGGTGGTCTGGGATCTCGCCCACTCCGCCGGGGCGCTGCCCGTCGAGCTCGTCAAAAGCGGCGCGCGCTTTGCGGTGGGCTGCACCTACAAGTACCTGAACGGCGGCCCCGGCGCGCCTGCCTTCGTGTTCGTGCACCGCGACGCCCAAGATGGCCCCTGGCAGCCGCTCTCGGGCTGGCACGGCCATGGCGCGCCGTTCGCCTTCGACGCAAACTACGCCCCCGCCGACGGCATCTCCCGCTTTCGCACCGGCACGCACTCGGCGCTCGCCTATACCACCCTGGAGGCGTCGCTCGCGCTATGGAAGGAGGTCGATCTTGCAGCGCTGCGCGACAAGAGCCTGGCGCTGACGGAGCTCTTCTGCGACTGCCTCGCGGATCTGTTCGCGGCGCACGGCATCGAGAACATCACCCCGCCGCAAGGCCGCCGGGGCAGCCAGGTCTCGCTGATCGATGGCCACAACGGCTACGCCATCGTGCAGGCGCTGATCGCGCGCGGGGTGATCGGCGACTACCGCGAGCCGGGGCTGATGCGCTTCGGCTTCACGCCGCTCTACCTGAGCTTCGAGGATGTCTGGCACGCCGCCCGGCATTTTCGCGAGGTGCTTGAAAGCGGCGAGTACCGGGAGCCGCGCTTTTCCGTGCGCGGCGCGGTCACCTGATCGCCATGAGTACCCTCGACAAGGACCAGGCCTACTC
>NZ_JAMZBD010000427.1:0-2644 GCF_024158685.1 Halomonas sp. 707D4
GCGGCGCCATTGCCGGTCGCGGCCCAGCCGATGACGCTGGTGCCGGTACGCTGGCGCCGTGTGACGAGTGGCGAGGCCGCGCCGCTGGCGCCGCTTCCCTTTGTACCGCCCGTGCACGCGGTGGCGGGCATCGGCCATCCGGCGCGTTTTTTCGAAACCCTCGAGACCCTCGGGGTGACGGGCGAGCGCCACCCGCTCGCCGACCATCACGCTTTCGATGCGACCACGCTTGCGTTCACGCCGGCGCGGCCGGTGGTGATGACCGCCAAGGATGCGATCAAGTGCAAGAACCTCGCGCCCGCCGACAGCTGGGCGCTGGAGATCGAAGCCGCGCTTCCTGCCGGCTTCGAGGCCTGGCTGTTCGAGACCCTGGAAACACTCAACGACACACCCACACGTGCTGACAACGACGAGGAAGGCGCTCATGGATAAGGAACTCTTGGCAATGCTGGTCTGCCCGCTCTGCAACGGCCAGCTGGAGTACGACAGAGAGGCTCGGGAACTGACCTGCCACTACGATGGCCTGGCGTTTCCCATCCGGGAAGGGATACCGGTGATGCTGCCGGAAGAGGCGCGCGCGCTGAGTGCCGACGAGAAGCTCAAGCCCTCGCTGGGGCGCACGGGAGACGCGTGATGGCCGCCGAGGAAAATCTCGACTTCGTCGCCGTCATCCCTGCGCGCATGAGCTCCTCGCGCCTGCCCGGCAAGCCGCTGCTCGACATCGCCGGCGAGCCGATGGTGGCCCACGTCTGGCGGCGCGCCGGGCTCTCGCGGGCCAGCCGCGTGGTGGTCGCCACCGATGACGTGCGTATCCGCGAGGCGCTGGCGCCCTACGGCGCCGAGGTGGTGATGACCCGCCCCGAGCATCCCTCCGGTACCGATCGCCTGGCCGAGGTGGCCACGCTTTTGGCGCTTAGCGACGATGCCCTGGTGGTCAACGTGCAGGGCGACGAGCCCTTGATTCCGCCGGCGCTGATCGACCAGGTCGCCGCGTGCCTCGCCGCGGACCCGGGGGCCGCCATGGCCACGCTCGCCGAGCCCATCGTCGACGTCGAGACGCTCTTCAACCCCAATGCGGTCAAGGTGGCCCGGGCGTACTCCGGGCGCGCGCTCTATTTCTCCCGCGCGCCGATTCCCTGGGATCGCGACGCGTTCGCCCAGCGCCCGTCGCTGCTGGAGACCGATGCCTGGCTCAGACACATCGGTATCTACGCCTACCGGGCGGGCTTTCTGAACGCCTTTCGCGAGATGGCGCCGTCGCAGCTCGAGCAGCTCGAACAGCTCGAACAGCTCAGGGCGCTGCAGCACGGCCACGCCATCCAGGTGGCGCTGGCCTGCGAGCCCAACCCCGCCGGGGTGGACACGCCGGAAGACCTGGCCAAGGTGCGCTCATTCATCTCACGCCTTGAGTACCCAGCGCGAGAGACGACGTGACGGACTTGATGGCGAAGGCGGATCTCTCCCGCGCCAACACCTTGAAGCTTCCCTGCACCGCCGACTTCGCGGCGAGGCCTGCCACGCTTTCAGCGCTACGGGAAGTGGTCGCTGCGTGCCGCACGCGGGGACTTTCGATCACGCTGCTCGGCGGCGGCAGCAACGTGCTGCTGCCGGAGCGTCTGCCTGGTGCGGCGGTGGTGCCCGCTCTCACGCAGTGGTGGGTCGAGCGCGACGGCGAGCGCGCCACGGCCTACGTCGGCGCCGGGGTGAACTGGCATTCGCTGGTCATGACGCTGGCCGAGCGCGGCTGGTGGGGGCTCGAGAATCTGGCGCTGATTCCCGGCGCCTGCGGCGCGGCCCCGGTGCAGAACATCGGCGCCTACGGCGTCGAGCTTTCAGATGTGATCGAGGGCGTGCAGGTGATGGCGCTGGATACCGGGCGGGTGCGCTGGCTGGATAGCGCCGAGTGCGCCTTCGGCTATCGCGACAGCGTGTTCAAGGGCGCGCTGGCGGGGCGGGTGGTCATCACGCGGCTGGCCCTCAGGCTTGCCCGCCACGCGACCCCAAGGCTTGGCTACGGCGATCTGGCGGCGCGGGTGCCGGCCGACCCCACGCCGCTCGACGTCGCCCAGGCGGTGTGCGCCATTCGCCGCGAGAAGCTGCCGGACCCGGCCACGCTCGCCAATGCCGGCAGTTTCTTCAAGAACCCGGTCGTCGCCCGCGAGCTCGCCGACCGGCTGGCCGCCCGCCATCCTGGTATGCCGCGCTTTCCCCAGTCTCGCGGAGGCGACAAGCTGGCCGCCGGCTGGCTGATCGACCAGTGCGGGCTGAAGGGTGAGCGGCAGGGCGCCTTCGGCGTGCACGAGCGCCAGGCCCTGGTGCTGGTGCATTTCGGCGGTGGAACCCGCGACGAGCTTCTGGCGTTTGCCCGGCGCATCGTCGCGACCGTCGAGCAGCGCTTCGGCGTGACCCTTGAGCCGGAGCCGCGCCTGCTCTAGCGCATCATCCAGGCATAAAAAACCCCGCTCCAGGCGGGGTTTTTCGTGAGGGCGGCTTACTCCTGGCCACCGCTCTCCTGCTGCCGGCGCTTCTCGCGCGGGTCGTTGTGGGCCCGACGACGACGACGCTTGGCCGGCGCGGCGGTGGAGGCTTCCTGGGCCGGTGCCTCGCTTTCGAGCGGCGCCTTGGGTTCGGCGTCACCCTGAGC
>NZ_JAMZBD010000428.1:0-2644 GCF_024158685.1 Halomonas sp. 707D4
CCCCAGCGCCCCCGCCCCGCCGCTGAGCAGAAGCGCAAGCTTCTCGCCGCGCCCGGTACTTTGGCGCGTATCCCAGGCCGCGCTGCCTGCGCGGTTCACCTTCACGCCGATTCTGCGATACACCCCGAGCGCGGTGGCGATCGCCCAGGCCGAGCGCAGCGGAAGCCTCGCGATACCGATGCGCGCCGAGGCGTAGTAGGGCTCCGCCGCCTGGATCAGGCGCGCCGCGACGCGGGCCAGCGCCTCGCGGTGTGCCGGGTCGCGAATCTTCTCGACGCTCAACCCCTCCTCGCGCAGCCACTCGGCGGGCACGTAGCAGCGCCCCGCCTCGGCGTCCTCGACGATGTCCCGGGCGATATTGGTGAGCTGAAACCCCAGGCCCAGATCGCAGGCGCGATCAAGCACAGCCTCGTCGCGCACGCCCATCACCCGGGCCATCATCAAGCCCACCACGCCGGCCACGTGGTAGCAGTAGCGCAGCGTGTCCTCGAACGTCTCGTAACGTTCGTCGCGCACGTCCATGGCGTAGCCTTCCAGATGATCGAAGGCCTGGGAGGGCGGGATGGCGTGGGCGAGCGCCACTTCCTGGAAGGCGGCGAAGGCGGGTTCCATCATCGGCTCGCCAGCGAAGGCGCGTGCGGTCTGGGCTTCGAGTTCGGCGAGGCGCTCTTCTTGTGCCTTTCGCTCACTCTCGACGGGAGCGTTGTTGAAGCCCAGGGTCTGGTCGTCGATCACGTCGTCGCAGTGGCGACACCAGGCGTAGAGCATCAGCGCGCTTCGCCGGGTTGGCCGGTCGAACAGCTTCGAGGCGCTGGCGAAGCTCTTCGAGCCCGCTGCCATGGTCACGGTCGCGTGGTCGAGCAGCGCTTCGCTCATGAGGTGAGCCGCTCCACCATCAGCCCGGCGGTCGCCTTGGCGGAGCCGATCACGCCGGGAATGCCGGCGCCCGGGTGGGTGCCGGCGCCGACGAGATACAAATTGTCGATCTGGCTGTCCAGGTTGTGGGGGCGAAACCAGGCGCTCTGGGTGAGAATCGGCTCCACTGAAAACGCCGAACCCAGGTGGGCGCCGAGGGTGTCGCGAAAATCGAACGGCGTGAACATACGGTGGGTGACGAGCTGGTCTCTCAAGCCCGGCATGTAGTGCTTCTCCAGATAGTCGAAGATGCGCTCGCGCAGTTTCGGGCCCTCGACCTCCCAGTCGAGCGCCGCGGTGCCCAGGTGCGGCACCGGCGCCAGCACGTAGTAGCTGCCGCAGCCTTCGGGGGCGAGCGACGCATCGGTGACACACGGCGCGTGCAGGTAGAGCGAGAAATCCTCGGCCAGGCTCGGCTGGTTGAAGATCTCGTCGATCAGCTCGCGATAGCGCGGCCCGAAACAGACCGTGTGGTGGGCGAGCTGGGTGTGGTTATGGTTCAGGCCAAAGTAGAGCACGAACAGCGAATTGCTCATGCGCTTGCCCTTGAGCCTTCTGGCCCGCTTTTCGCCCACCGGGTGGTGGCCGAGCAGTTTCTCGTAGGTGTGCACCACGTCGGCGTTCGACGCCACGGCCCGCGCCGGGATCTCGCGGCCATCATGTAGCGTCACGCCCCGGGCGCAGTCGCCCGCCATCTCGATGCGCTCGACTTGGGCGTTGACCATGATCTCGCCGCCCAAGTCCTCGAACAATCGAGCCATGCCCTTGACCAGCGCGCCGGTGCCGCCACGCGGAAACCACACCCCCCATTTACGCTCCAGGGCGTGGATCAGCGTGTAGATCGACGAGGTGGCGAACGGGTTGCCGCCGACCAGCAGCGAGTGAAACGAGAACGCCTGGCGCAGGTGCTCGTCCTCGATGTACTGGGACACCTTGGTGTAGACGCTCTTCCAGGCCTGCAGTCTGGCGAGCTGCGGCGCGGCGCGCAGCATGTCGCGAAAGGAGAGAAACGGCACCGTGCCGAGCTTGACGTAGCCCTCGTCGAACACCGCCTTCGAGTAGTCGAGAAAGCGGCGGTAGCCCTCGACGTCGTTTGGGTTGAAGTGTTCGATCTGGCGCTCGAGGCTCGCCTGGTCGTTGTCGTAGTCGAACACCTCGCCGGACTCCCAGCAGAGGCGGTAAAAAGGCGTCACCGGCAGAAGCTCGACGTAGTCGGCGATGTCCTTGCCGGCAAGTGTGAACAGCTCCTCGATAGCGCTGGGGTCGGTGATCACTGTAGGGCCGGCGTCGAAAACGAAGCCTTCGTCTTCGTAGACGTAGGCGCGCCCGCCGGGCTTGTCGCGGCTCTCCAGCAGCAGGGTCGGGATGCCCGCGGCCTGCAGGCGGATGGCGAGCGCCAGTCCGCCGAAGCCTGCGCCGATTACGATCGTTTTACTCATCTTTGAAGGCTCGCAGCCGAGGGGTTTGTTTGAGCACGGCCGGAATGGCCTCGCGCACCGGCACCGGCGGCTTGCCGGAGAGGATGCGCGCCTTGTCGAAAAGCGTGGGCCGGCCGGCGTAGAAGCGCTCGATCAGGCCGTCGTTCAGGGTGTAGAAGCGTTGCATCACCTGCCAGCGCCGATCCGGCGCGCCGGCCAGAAACAGCATGCGGTTGAGCATGCGAAAAAAGCCAAACTGCCGCCAGCGCCGGCGGGCGAAGCGCTCGATCACATCGAACAGCGAGGCGGCG
>NZ_JAMZBD010000429.1:0-2636 GCF_024158685.1 Halomonas sp. 707D4
GCCGGGTTGCGTGTAATCGAGCGCTCATCTCACGACATTCACTCAACGACACTCACTCAACGACAAGGAGCACGTTCATGGCCGTGGAACCAGGCAAGCCCGTCCCCGACTTCAGCGCCCCCGCCACCGGCGACACCACCGTCACGCTGTCAGCCCTCAAGGGCCAACAAGTGGTGGTCTACTTCTACCCCAAGGCGAGCACGCCGGGCTGCACCACCGAAGGCGGCGACTTTCGTGATCGCAAGGCGGCGTTCGAGGCCGCCAACACGGTGGTGATCGGCGTCTCGCGCGATGGCCTGCGCGCCCAGGAGAACTTCAAGGCCAAGCAGGACTTCAACTTCGCGCTGATCTCCGACAAGGACGAAACCGTGTGCCGGCTGTTCGACGTCATCAAGCTCAAGAAGATGTACGGCAAGGAGCACCTGGGGATCGAGCGCAGCACTTTCCTGATCGACAAGGCAGGCCAGCTTGCCCACGAGTGGCGCGGCGTCAAGGTCGCCGGCCATGCCCAGGAGGTACTGGAGAAGGCGCAGGCGCTCGATGCCGCGAGCGCCTCGGCCGACTAGCGCGGCGGCGGGGTATCGTCGGTGACGATCACGCGCTCGTCCTCCTGGGGCGGGCGCGTCGCTATACCGCGGGGCCACGCGTAGGTCAGCGCCTTGAGAAGGGTGGCCAGCGGAATGGCGAAGAATACCCCCCAGAGCCCCCAGATGCCGCCGAAGAACAGCACCGCCACGATGATCGAGACCGGATGGATGTTGTTGGTTTCGGAGAACAGGATCGGCGAGAGCACGTTGCCGTCCAGCGCCTGGAGAATGGCGTAGGCCATCAGCACGTAGGCGAACTGCTCGCTGATGCCGAAGTGAAAGCCCGCGACCGCAGCGACCGGGAGCGTGGCCACCGCGGCGCCGATGAACGGCACCAGCACCGACAGGCCCACCAGCACCGAGAGCAGCGCGGTGTAGGGCAGCCCGAACAGGGTGAAGACGAAAAACGTCACCGTGCCGACGATGATGATCTCGATCGACTTGCCACGGATGTAGTTGGCGATCTGATCGTCCATCTCGCGCCAGATGCGCGTCATCAGCGTGCGCTTTTGCGGCAGCAGCGACAGGACGAAGCCGACGAGCTCCTCGCGATCCTTGAGCATGAACAGCACCAAAATTGGCACCAGTACCAGGTAGATGATGATCGACATCACGTTACCCAGGGAGGCCAGCGACAGCGTCAGGGCCCGTTGGCCGAGCTGGCTGATCTCTCGGCTGGCCACGCTGATCCAGTTCTGCATCTGGTCCGGGGTGATCAGATTAGGATAGCGCGCCTGCAGCTCGTCGAGCCACGCCTGGCCGCTGGCGAACATGCGCGGTGACTCCTGCACCAGCCCGACCAGCTGGTGCCAGATCAACGGCATCAGGATGAACGCCAGCGTCAACAGCGCCCCGACGAAGGCCAGGAAGACGATGATCACCGCCAGCAGGTGCGGCACCCCGCGCCGGGTGAAGACGTTGACCACGCCCTGGAGCAGAAAGGCCAGCACCAGCGCGGTGAAGAACGGCGCGAGCATGCGCCCGAACCAGATGATGGCAGCGAAACCCGCCACCAGGACCACCAGAAGGATCAGCGCTTCCTCGTCGGAGAAGTAGCGTTCCACCCAGCTTTTCAGGATGTTGCGCACGGTCATGGGCGAAGGCTCTCTGCTTTGCGTATCCAGAAATGAAAGCCGTCCGCGCGCTGTTCGCGATGGACGAGCGTGTGGGCACTGTGCTCGGCGAAGGTGGCGATGTCCCGCCACGACCCTTGGTCGCTCGCCGCCACTTCCAGAAGCTGGCCACTCTCGAGCGTGGCCAGTGCCTGCTTGGTCTTCAAAAGTGGCAGCGGGCAGGCGAGCCCACGGGCGTCGAGCGCTGCATCCGGCGCGGGCATCACGCACTCGCGCCCTTTCTGATCCGACATGACGGCTCCCTTAAAATGGCTGCCTAACGCTGGCATTGTGGCATAAACTCGGTTATCACTGATGATCGATCGCTGTTGATTTAACGGCACTTACCGGCACGAATCAATGTCACACCGCCGGTCGCCGGCTTTTTTCCGGCCGTCTTGACGACAACCACGAGGACGCCATGTCGCACGTTCGCTTCCTGCCACGCTGGGCGCTCGCCTTCACCCTGCTGCTGGCAAGCGTCGCCCCGCCCGCCCAGAGCCAGGGGTTCGACAACAGCCGGTTGCCGAGCCTGGGCGGCGCGGCGCCCTCGGTGAGCAACGAGGAGTACCGCCTGGGCCGTGCCTGGCTCCGGCAGTTTCGCGCCCAGGCGCCACAGTGGCAGGACGCCATCGTCAACGACTATCTGGACGGCCTGGTGGCAAGACTTGCGCCCTACAGCCAGCTGGGCGGCATCAGCACCATCACCGTGATGGTCGATCATCGTGCGCTCAACGCCTTCGCGGTGCCCGGTGGCGTGGTCGGCATCAACTCGGGGCTCTTTGCCTTCGCCGACGATGAAGGTGCCTTCGTGTCGGTACTGGCTCACGAGCTTGGCCACCTCTCCCAACGCCACTACGCCCGTGGCAGCGACCGCGCGGGCCAGACCCAGCTGCCCGCCATGGCGGGCATGCTCGCCGGCATGCTGATCGCGGCC
>NZ_JAMZBD010000430.1:0-2628 GCF_024158685.1 Halomonas sp. 707D4
GCGATACTCGGCGCGCAGCCCTTCGAGAACCGCGCCGAGGCGAGCCGCGCCGAGTACCGGCTGAAGCAGCAGACCCCCGCCGAGAAGCGCCGCTGGGCGGCGTGCTGGGCGCTGGATGATCCCTCCCTTTTCAAGGAGCCTTCGCCATGATGACGTTCTTCTCCGAGCAGAGCTTTCGCCGCCAGGCGGCCACCGAGCTTCACGGCAGCACCTTGGTCGCGCCTTTCGAGACGCCAAGGCGCATGGAGATCGTGCTCGAGGCGCTGGCGCGCGCGGGGCTCGAGGTGCGTGCCCCCGGCGACTACGGCCTCGAGCCGGTGAAGGCGGTACACGACGCAGGCTATATCGAATTTCTCGCCAACTTCTGGCCCGCCTGGCAGGCCGAAGGCCGCACCGGCGAGGCGATCCCGAGTATCTGGCCGGCGCGCACGTTGCGATCCGACCGCATCCCCCGCTCGCTGGGCGGAAAGCTCGGCTACTACGCCCTGGCGGCGGAAACCTCGCTCTGCGAAGGCACTTTCGAGGCCGCACTCGCCAGCAAGGACACTGCGCTTGCGGCCCTTGATCACGTCCTCGAAACCAATGAGCCGAGTTTCGGCCTCTGCCGCCCGCCGGGCCACCACGCGGCGACGGACCAGTTCGGCGGCTACTGCTTTTTCAACAACGCCGCCATCGCCGCCCAGCGCGCGCTGGATCGCGGCAAGAAGCGCGTCGCGGTGCTCGACGTCGACTTCCACCACGGTAACGGCACCCAGCAGATCTTCTACCGCCGCTCGGACGTCTTCTTCGCCTCGCTTCACGGCGACCCGGACGTCACCTTTCCCTACTACCTGGGCTACGCCGACGAGATCGGCGAAGGCGAGGGCGAAGGCTTCACCGCCAACTACCCGATGCCGCCGAAAACCCCGGTCAGCGTCTGGATGCAGGCGCTCGAGAAGGCGCTGGTGGAGATCGCTCGCACCGAATGCGAGCTTCTGATCGTCTCGCTCGGGGTGGATATCTTCGAGCACGACCCGATCAGCACCTTCACCTTCACGCGCGACGACTTCACCGCACTTGGCGAGCGGCTGGCGAAGGCCGGGCTTCCCACCGTCTTTTTGATGGAAGGGGGCTATGCGGTGGACGATATCGGTGTCAATGTGGTGAGCGTACTGCAGGGGTTCGAGGCCCGGGGCGGCGCGAACGCGTGACACCGCAGGTCATTTGGGGCAGTCTAGCGCCTTTTCACGATGCGAAGGGGCGAGGAGTCAGAGCGTGGCAGTCTACGGCGGCATACAGGCACACGAGGTGGAGCGTTGGCTCAACGCCTTGATCAACGCCGCGTTCGATCGACGCTGCCCGCTCTCCCGCGTGCACGGCGGCAACGCCCGCGCCCGCACCGCGCGCCAGGACCTTCTCTGCCTGGCCAGCACCTTTCGCGGCGAGCAGGGTGAAAGCCACCTGATCGCCGACGGCCTGAGCCGCTGGTGCCAGCACTACCTCACCGAAACCGAGTGGTACGTGCTGGTCAGCGGCCGGCCCCCCAAGCGCCTGTTCGAGGCGACCCCGGCCAGCCCCGCCGGCGACACCCCCGAGGACGTGCCCGAGTTCATCGAGGTACTGCTGCAGCATAAAGTGGGTTAGCAACGACCCGCTTAACGCCGCTTCCACGACGCTGTTACAATGGATGGATGAACAGTGTTCTCGCCGCCCCGGCCACCGCCTCGCTCGATGACCCGCTCTACTACCTGACGAACCTTCGTTACGTGTTCGCGTGGGTGGCCGAGCGCCACGGCGATCTGCTCGGCGCCGAGGAGAAGGCCTTTCTCGACGCTTTCGATGCGCTGCCACGCCCCTCCCAGGCGCTGCTTGCGCGCATGGTGATGCGCAAGGGCGCGCTCTTTCGCACCGACAAGCTCGTCTACCCCGAGATCGGCGACCCCCAGCAGGCGCTGGCGCCGCTGGCCCAGGCGGGACTGGTCGAGCCGGCCCCGGCGCTTTGCGCCGCCGAGCTCGTGCACCATCTGAAACTCGGTGAGCTCAAGCAGGCGCTGATGGATGAGATCCGCGCGGCGGGCCTGGGGGCGTCGCCTGCCAAGAAAGCGCTGGTCGAGCACCTCATCCCGACACTCGATACCGTCCAGCCGCTGGCCGCCTGGTGGCCCGAGGCGCCGATGGTGCTTGTTCGCCTCACGGTGATGGCGGTGTGCGACCGGCTGCGGCTGATGTTCTTCGGCAACCTGCGTCAGGACTGGAGCGAGTTCGTGCTCACCGAGCTTGGCCTGCAGCGCTTCGAGCCGGTCGCGCTCTCGCCGGACGCCCGCGCCTTCGCCCAGCGCGACGACGTCACCACCTACCTGCACCTGCACCGCCTGCGCGAGCGGCTGGGCGAGGGCGAGGCTCCGGCGGCGCTCCATAGCGAGGTGCCCCCGGCCAGCGCCAACCGCTGGCTCGCTACCCGGCGCGACCGGCTGCTGGTGAGCCTTGGCCGCGAGGCCGAACGGCAAGGCGACGCGGCGCTGGCGGTGACGCTCTTCGAGACCGCCGACGGCAGCGACGCGCGCATTCGCCTGCTGCGCCTGCTCGAGCGCCGGGGGGAGAACGCCCGGGCCCTGGACATCGCTCGCCGCGCCCTCGACGCCGACCCCA
>NZ_JAMZBD010000431.1:0-2626 GCF_024158685.1 Halomonas sp. 707D4
TAGTAGACGAACCCGGAGGCGCGCTCGAGCACCTGCGGCAGGCGCTTGGCGTCGGTGGTGGGCGTGGCCAGGCGGATGAAGTCGATGCCGTGGCGGGCGGCGGGGGTGCAGAGCTCGTCATCGTGCTCCGGCGGAATGTCCACCACGATCAGCCCGTCGACGCCGGCGTCGCGGGCATCGGTAAGAAAGCGCTCGACGCCGTAACGGTAGATGGGGTTGTAGTAACCCATCAGCACGATGGGCGTGTGCTGGTTCTTCTCACGAAAGCGCTTCACCATGGTCAGCGTCTTGGCCTGGGTCTGGCCGGCTTCCAGCGCCCGCAGGGCGGCTTTCTGGATCGCCGGACCGTCGGCCATCGGGTCGCTGAAAGGCATGCCCAGCTCGATGATGTCCACGCCGGTGTCCGGCAGGCCATCGAGCAGGCGCTGGGAGGTTTCCGGGTTGGGGTCGCCGGCGGTCAAGAAGCTCACCAGCGCCGAGCGGTCTTGCGCTTTCAGTGCGGTAAAGCAGCGCTCGATACGTGAGATGCCGGCAGTCGCGTTGGCTTGGCTCATTGGAACTTGTCTCCTAGATAGTGAGCAACGCTCATCATGTCCTTGTCACCACGCCCGCTCAGGTTGACCACCATCAGGTGATCGCGGGGAAGCGTGGGCGCGCGCTTGGCGACTTCGGCCAGGGCGTGGGCGGTTTCGAGCGCCGGAATGATGCCCTCTTCGCGACAGCAGATCTGGAACGCCTCGAGCGCCTCGTCGTCGGTGGCGGATACGTACTCGACGCGGCCCTGCTCGTGAAGCCAGGCGTGCTCGGGGCCGATGCCCGGGTAGTCGAGCCCGGCAGAGATCGAGTGGGCGTCGATGATCTGGCCATCCTCGTCCTGCAGCAGATAGGTGCGGTTGCCATGAAGCACGCCGGGCGTACCGCCGTTCAGGCTCGCCGCATGCTGGCCCGTCGCCACGCCCTTGCCGCCGGCCTCGACGCCGATCATCTGCACGCTTTCATCGCCCAGGAACGGGTGGAAAAGCCCCATGGCGTTGGAGCCGCCGCCGATGCAGGCAACCAGCGAATCCGGCAGGCGCCCTTCCTTCTCCTGCATCTGGCGGCGGGTTTCATGGCCGATCACCGCCTGGAAGTCGCGCACCATGGCCGGGTACGGGTGCGGCCCCGCCACGGTGCCGATGATGTAGAAGGTGTCGTCGATGTTGGTCACCCAGTCGCGCAGCGCCTCGTTCATGGCGTCCTTCAGCGTGCCGGTGCCGGAGGTGACCGGGATCACCTCGGCGCCCAGAAGCTTCATGCGGAACACGTTGGGCTGCTGGCGCTCGATGTCGGTGGAGCCCATGTAGATCACGCAGTCGAGGCCGAAACGCGCCGCCACGGTGGCCGTGGCCACGCCATGCATGCCCGCGCCGGTCTCGGCGATGATGCGCTTCTTGCCCATGCGCTTGGCGAGCAGCACCTGGCCGATGCAGTTGTTGATCTTGTGCGCGCCGGTATGGTTGAGCTCCTCGCGCTTCAGGTAGATCTTGGCGCCGCCGAAGTGCTCGGTGAGCCGCTCGGCAAAGTAGAGCGGGCTCGGCCGGCCCACGTAGTCGCTCTGGAAGTAGGCCAGCTCGCGCTGGAAGTCGGGGTCCTGCTTGGCGCTGTCGTACTCCTCCTGCAGCGAGAGAATCAGCGGCATCAGCGTTTCGGCCACGAAGCGCCCGCCGAAGCTGCCGAACAGGCCCTGGGCATCGGGCAGAAGCGGTGAAGGAGTGGCGAATTGATTCATGGCGACCTCAGGTAGTAGGCGAATGCCCTTACGCTAACCCAGGCAAGACGGAGGAAAAATCGATAAGATGTCACTCATACGTGAGCCAGGATCACCGATCGATGAACCAGAGCCTTCCCCCCTTGAGCGCCCTGCGCGCTTTTGAAGCCACTGCCCGCCTGGGCAGCGTGACCGCCGCCGCTCAGGAGCTCAACGTGACCCACGGCGCCGTGAGCCGCCAGCTCAAGAGCCTGGATGCGCATTTCGAAACGCGGCTTTTCGCCAAGGCCGGTCGAGGTTTGGCGCTGACCGCCCACGGCGAGACGCTGCAGGCAGGACTTGCCGAAGCCTTCGCCAAGCTCCATGACAGTTGCGCGCTGCTCAAACGTGAGGTAGAAGGCGCGCCCTTCGTGCTGGCCTGCCCGGGCAGCCTGATGGCGCGTTGGCTGATTCCACGCCTGGAGCCGCTGCGCCAGGCGCTGCCCGAGCTCAAGATCCAGGTGGTGGTCAGCGATACCGAGCAGCCCGGCGGTCAGGAAGGCGCCAGCGCCACGCTCGCGTTTCTGGAGCCCCCCTGGCCCGAACGAGGAGAGACGATCGAGCTGATGGCAGAGGAGATCTGCGCGGTGGCAAGCCCGGCGCTGGCCGCGCGCCTCGATGCCCACGCGCCGGCGTCACTGTTCGAGCATGGGCTTCTGAGCACCGCCTCGCGCCCCCAGGCGTGGCCGGCCTGGGGGCGCGCCCACGGGCTCGATGCGGCGGCACTCGAGGGTGCCCTGGCACGCGGCCAGGGGTTCGAGCACCTCTATTACCTGATGGAGGCGGCGGTGGCGGGCCTCGGGGTCGCGATCGCGCCCAGATTGCTGGTGGGGGATGATC
>NZ_JAMZBD010000432.1:0-2606 GCF_024158685.1 Halomonas sp. 707D4
GGTCTGGCTGATCGCGGCGTGCACCTTGAGCAGCGGGCGCGTGATGTAGACGTGAAAGAAGGCGATGAACAGGCTGCTCAGCAAAAACGCCTCGACGATGCTGACGCCGACCACGCTGTAGCTGCGGGCGAGGAACTGCGCGGTGAGGTAGCGCTGGTCGAGCGTCAGCTGGATGTCGCCCACCCGTGAGGTGGGCAGGGTATCGTCCAGGTGATAGCGAAGCGGCGTCTGGTAGTCGAGGATGTCGCCGAACAGCGCCTCGGCCAGCCAGCTCGGCGGCGGGGTAGGGGACTCGAAGGTCGCCAGCGTGCGGCCGAAATCGTCCTGGATCGCCACGAACGCGACGTCGTCGTCGTTGAACAGACCCAGGGCGATCTGCTCCGCCAGTTGCGGGTTGAGCTGGAAGGCGGCCTCCGCCGCCGCGCCGTTGATGATCGCCAGCTGCTGCTGGGTGCGCTGCTCGATGTTGGCGCGCATGCTCTTGGCATGGCTGAGTAGTTCGAGGCTGCCGGCGACCAGGCTGATCAGCGTGGCGATCAAGAGTGTCAGTAGCGCCTGCTTGAGCGTCAGGCGGCCCTTTATCAGCGCGCCGCGAGGCAGCCTTGAGCTCATAGAGGCGCCTCGAGCGCCGTTTGCAGGCGCTCCATCACCTCGCCGGGGACGTCGGGATGACAAGCGAGATAGAGCGGCGTGCGGGCGAAGGTGAAGCGATGGGCGATGGCGACGTTCTGCTCGGCGGCCAAAAACGTTGCCGTCGCCCGGCCGGAGACGAGCACGTCAATCAGCCCCGCCTTGAGGCGGGCCATGTTCACCCGCTCGCTGGGCGCGCGCAGCACCCTGATGCCCTGCTCTTCCACGTAGTCGCCGATGGCGTCCTCGAGAAACCCGCCGACACGAAGCCCGTCCAGTTCCTCGAGCCGCGTCAGGTCCTCGAAGCGCCCCGCCAGGGTGAGCGCCGACCATTCGTTGATCACCAGTGGCCCTGCCCATTGAAACAGCGCCTCGCGTGCCGGCGTCCGCGTGGTCGAGTAGACGCAGTGGTCGGGCCTGAACCGGGCCTCGGTATAGGCGCGCGCCCAGGGCAGGATGAGGAAGCGCGCATCGATGCCGGCACTTGCCACGGCGTGGCGCAGGCGCTGGGTGGCGAGTCCCGCGATCTCTCCGTCACGTTCGTGATTGAACGGCGGATACTCCTCGGTATTGAGGGTCAGGAAATGGTAGGCGGGTGTCGACTGGGCAGTCACCTGTGTACTCGCAAGCATCATGGTTATCGTCAAAAGCACAGGTGAAAGGATACGGGTGCTCGGGCTACTCATCCTGATACACCGCCTGGTGAATATCAAGTCCACTTAGCTCCTCTATCGCCTGCTTGAAGCGGGCGATCAGCGCCGGGTCGCTCTCTTTGTTGATGGCGAAGTAGAGCGGGTAGTCGCTCAGGGTGTAGACCGACTCGAGAGGGGAAGACACGTAACCGGCGCGTTCGGCGATCCAGTCGGCGACCCGGCCGCTGTAGGCCCACAGGTCGACGCGCTCGTTCATCAGCATGAACAGCGCGCTCTGGTTGTCCAGCGCCCGGTGGATTAAACGTTCGGGATAGCCCGCCTCTGCTAGACTGGTGTCACCGATGTCCTCGCGAATCACCACCACGCTCAGGTTCTGCAGGATCGCCTCCTCGAGCGTCTGGATGTCGATGGCCGCTTCGCGGCGGGCAAGCAGCGCCACGGGGTCGATGTCGATGGGGCCAGCCCAGTGAAAGAGCGCCTCGCGCGATGGCGTCTTGGTGGTGGAAAAGAGCACGGTGTTGGGCGTCTGCAGGGTGAGGTTGTAAGCCCTGACCCAAGGGTAGCTCTGTATGTGGGCGCTCTCGAAGGAGGCCTGGGTGTGGTGGAACAGCCGCTGCAGCAACTCGATCGTGCGGCCCTTCACGATACCCTGCTGGAGGTAGTTGTAGGGCGGGTACTCTTCGGTGACGTAGGTGAAGGCGGAAAGCGACAGGGGCTCGGCTCGGGCGGGCACGCCGGCAAACGCGCCCATCGTCAGTGCAAGACCGATGACGATACGCGATGTCCGCTGGAAAAACCGGTTCGTTCTTATGTCGAGCCCACGCGTCATCAAGTAGTATCCCGGTCTGACCCTCTTGAAAAAAGTTAGAGCAACTCGCCGGCCCTGTCATCTCCTTTTTGCCGCCCGGTGATCCACCGATTGCACGAGAGTTTCCATGTCCGCAGAACCAGTGTCCGCAGCTATGTCCGCAGAACGAGCTGAAAAAGCGCCCATGCGTGCCTCGCGCCGCGAGATCTTCGGCTGGGCGATGTTCGACTTCGCCAACCAGGCGTATACGCTGTTGATCATCACCGTGGTCTTCGGCGAGCTTTTCACCACCGTCATCGTCGGTGATCGGGGCGATGGCTTTCGGCTGGCCAACTTCCTGTGGAGCCTGGCGCTGGCGGCGAGCTATTTGATGGTGGTGGTCTCGGCGCCCTTGTGCGGCGCCATCATGGACTATCGCGCCGAGAAGAAGCGCTTTCTCTTCGCAAGCTACCTGGCGACGGTGGCCACCACCGCCATGCTCTACTTCGTCGAGCCCGGCTTCGTCGTGGCGGGGC
>NZ_JAMZBD010000433.1:0-2592 GCF_024158685.1 Halomonas sp. 707D4
GAGCTAAGCGAGGGGTCACCACCATGAGCGACGACCAGAAGCCTCGCCGCCGCGATCAGATCCTGCAGGCACTGGCCATCATGCTCGAGGAGGACAGCGGCAAGCGCATCACCACCGCCGCGCTCGCCCGCCAGGTCGGCGTCTCGGAAGCGGCGCTCTACCGCCACTTCCCGAGCAAGGCGCGCATGTTCGAGGGGCTGATCGATTTCATCGAGGAGAGCGTGTTCGCCCGCATCACGCGCATTCTCGAGGACAAGCCCGAGGCCGAGGCGCGCTGCGCGACGATCCTGGCGCTGCTGCTGGGCTTCGCCGAGAAGAACCCCGGCCTTGCCCGGGTGCTCGGCGGCGACGTGCTCACCGGCGAGACCGCCAGGCTCCGCCAGCGCGTCCATCAGCTCTTCGAGCGCCTGGAGACGCAGCTCAAGCAGATCCTGCGCGAGGCGGAGCTTCGCGAGGGGCTGCGCCCGAGCATCCCCGCCCCGGCGGCGGCCAATCTCTTGATCGCCCAGGCCGAAGGGCGCATCGCCCAGTACGTGCGCAGCGACTTCAAGCGCGCGCCTACCGAGTACTGGGAGGATCAGTGGGCCCTGATCTCGCGCCAGCTGCTGCGCCAGAGCGCCCAGCCCGCCTGAGCCCTTTGTGACCAGGCACGAAAAAGCCCCGGCAGTGCCGGGGCTTTTTCACGCTCGACGCGTCACTTGCCGACGTCAGGCGGCGAGCGGCTCGCCCATCTTCTGGCGCAGCTTCTTCATGGCGTTCTTCTCGAGCTGGCGAATACGCTCGGCGCTGACGCCGTAGACGTCCGCCAGATCGTGCAGGGTCGACTTGTCGTCGGTCAGCCAGCGGCGCTGCAGGATGTCCCGCGAGCGGTCATCGAGCTCGCCGAGCGCCAGCTGCAGGCGGCGGGTCGAGTCCTGCTCGAAGTCGCTGTCCTCGAGCTGGGTCGCCGGGTCCATGGAGGCATCGTCGAGGAACTGCGCCGGCGCCGGATACGGGCTCTCCTCGTCCTCGCCGGGCGAGGCGTCGAAGCCGGCATCGAAGGCCGACAGCCGCCCTTCCATGTCGCGCACGATCTCGGGCTTGACGTCGAGATCCTTGGCGATGGCGTTGACCTCGTCGTTGTTCAGCCAAGCTAGGCGCTTCTTCGCGCTGCGCAGGTTGAAGAACAGCTTGCGCTGCGCCTTGGTGGTGGCGATCTTGACGATGCGCCAGTTGCGCAGCACGAACTCGTGAATCTCGGCCTTGATCCAGTGCACCGCGAAGGAGACCAGGCGCACGCCCTGGTTGGGGTCGAAGCGCTTGACCGCCTTCATCAGCCCCACGTTGCCCTCCTGGATCAGGTCCGCCTGGGGCAGGCCGTAGCCGGAGTAGCTGCGTGCGATGTGAACCACGAAACGCAGGTGGGAAAGAACCAGGCGACGCGCCGCTTCAAGATCGCCGTCGTCGTGAAGGCGATACGCGAGCTCGCGCTCTTCTTCGACGGTGAGTACGGCGATGCCGTTGACCGCTTGAATGTAGCCGCCGAGGTCGTTACCCGGAGAAAGCTGCCCCACCGGTAGAAGACTAGTGCTCATGCAGAAGGTCTCCTTTCACCTATCTTGGTTGACCTGCTGTCGTCATCGACGTGGCCGGGTGTGGCGCGGCGCGATCGACATGGCAGTGTCGGAATGTTCGTTGTGACCATCAAATGCTTTCAAGGTTCATGTTGCCGGTTCGACCGGCGCCGCGCGCATACCCTGACTCAGCGCGGACGAATGCTGGCGAGGTGGCGCGACACCGCAAGCCATGCTCCCAACCAGCCTAGTAGTGTACTGCAAGCGAGCAAAATTGTAGAGCCCGCGACGTCCAGTTGCGGCAGGCTGAAGTCCGCTCCGTAGCTTGCCGCCAGTGCCGCCACCGGCAGCGACAGCCAGTGGTTGCCGAGCCCCAGCAGCAAGAGCGCAAGCCCCCCGCCACCGAAGCCGTACCACGCCCCGCTGTAGAGAAACGGCCGGCGCACGAAGGCGTGGGTGGCACCGATCAGCATCACCACCTCGATCTCCCGGCGCCGGCTCTCCACCGCCAGCCGGATGGTGTTGCCGACCACCAGGAGCACGCCGAAACCGAACAGCACGCCGAGCGCCAGCGCCACCCGCCGGCCGAGATTGGCCAGATGGCGAAGCCGCTCGACCCAGGCGAGATCCAGGCGCACCTCGTCCACCCCGGCCAGCCCCTCGAGCTGCCCGGCGAGCGCCTCCATGGCGGCGGGATCGACGCTTTGCGGATGGATCACGATGCTCGCCGGCAGCGGGTTCTCCTCGAGCCCCATCAGGGTATCGTCGAGACCCAGCGAGCGCTGGAACGTGGCCATGCCCTCCTCGGCGCTGATCAGGCGGGTCTCGCCGACGCCCGCCTCGGCACCGACCGCCTCCTCGATGCGTTCGGCCTGGGCCTGATCCACCGCCGGTTCCAGATAGACGGTGAGCGTGGCACTCTCGTCGAGCTCGGCATCCAGCAGCCGGGCGCTGTCGAGCGTCAGCCAGAGGGCGGCGGGCAGCACCAGGGCGATGGCGATGGCGAGCATGGTGAGCAGGCTGCCCAGCGGATGGCGCA
>NZ_JAMZBD010000434.1:0-2584 GCF_024158685.1 Halomonas sp. 707D4
GAACCTGATCGCGGGGCAGTGGGGCGAGTACGCCGGCCCCATCGAAACCTTGACCGGCATCTTCATGTCGACGCTGGCGCTGCCCGCCGACAGCCGCGCAACGCTACCCGTGGCGCCGGGCCGCCAGGTGTTTCTCTACGTGGCGGAGGGCGAGGTGAGCGTGGGGGGCGAGCCGGTGACGGCGCACCGTCTGGTCGAACTCGACCGCGAGGGCGACACCGTGGAGATCGCGGCGGCAAGCGGCGCGCGGCTGCTCTTCGGCCACGGCGAGGTGATCGACGAGCCGGTGTTCTCCCACGGTCCCTTCGTGATGACCACGCGCGAGGAGATCGTCGAGGCCATCGACGATTACCAGGCGGGCAAGTTCGGTGGCCTGAACGCCTAGAGCGGCTCGCCTCGGTAGTAGTGCCATAGGAAGAGCGCGCCCACGCTTCTCCAGGGTGCCCAGTGCTCGACGAGCTGACGCGCCCTGGCGGGCGTGGGCTTGTCGTCGAGGCGCTTCAGGCGGCCGAGCGCCACGCGCAGGGCCAGGTCGTCCGCCGGGAAGACGTCCGGGCGTCCGAGCGAGAACATCAGGTAGATCTCCGCGCTCCAGCGCCCGAAGCCCTTGAGAGCCGTGATCGCGGCGACGACCTCCTCGTCGCTCAGGTGCTCGAGATCGTCGGCGCTGAAGGTGCCGGCGAGCTCCGCGTCGGCGAGGCCCTTGGCGTAGCCGATCTTGCGCCAGGAGAGCCCGGCGTCGCGCAGCGCCTGGCCCTCTATCTCGCTCACCGCCCTGGCGTGGAGCTCGGGCAGCACGGTATTGACGCGGCCCATGATCGCCCGCGCCGCCTCGACGGAAAGCTGCTGGCTGACGATGGTCGAGAAGAAGGTGGAAAAGCCTCGGTCGCGCTGGCGCGGAGGCGGCGCGCCCACACCGGGCAGGGCGCGGGCGATGTCGGGGTCGGCCTGGGCCAGCTCGCGCATGGCCTGGGCAATGGTATCCGGTGTCATGAAGCAGTACTCGATGGGCGCTATGCTGTCGAATCATCTTCCAACCTAGCAGGAAACGAGCCGCGACGGGGCGTGTCGCCCGCCCGCTTTCTGATGGCGCGGCTTTATACTTTCGTCTACTTTTGCGATCATCCGACGCAATCGAGTCGATATTCGTTCGGGTGCCCCGGCGCCCATGGAGTCAAGTGTGCAAGAGTCTTCTCAAGGCCAAGCGCGTAGTCCGCGCTTGGCCGAATTTTCGTTAGCGCTGGGTGGTTTCGGCATCGGCACCAGCGAGTTCGTCATCATGGGCTTGATGAACCGCGTGGCAAGCGACCTGGCCGTCTCGGAGCCCCAGGTAGGCTACGCGATCAGCAGCTACGCCCTTGGCGTGGTGGTGGGCGCGCCGATCATCTCGGCGCTGGCCGCGCGAGTGCCCAAGCGGGCGCTGCTGATCGTGCTGATGCTGGTGTTCGCCGTGGGCAACATCGCCAGTGCCATGGCGCCGGGCTTCTGGTCCTTCGTGGGCCTGCGCTTTCTGGCCGGGCTGCCTCACGGGGCCTACTTCGGCGTGGCGGCGCTGGTGGCCGCCGGGGCGGTGCCCATCGATCAGCGGGCGCGGGCGATCTCGCGGGTGATGCTGGGACTGACCACGGCGATCCTCGTGGGCGCGCCGCTGGGTACCTGGGCGGGCAACGTGTTCGGCTGGCAGATCGCCTTCACTGCGGTAGGCGGCATCGCCCTGCTCACCGCCTTGCTGATTCGCCTCTACGTGCCGGTGCAGCCCATCAACACCCAGGCCAGCCCGAAGAAGGAGCTCAAGGCGCTGGTCGATCAGCGCGTGCTGGTGACCATCGCCATCGCCTGCATCGGCTGTGGCGGCATGTTCTCCATCTTCAGCTACGTGATGCCGACCCTGACGCGCCAGGCAGGCATGAGCGAGGCGTTCGGCCCGCTGGTGCTGGTGATCTTCGGCATTGGCTCGATCATCGGCAACCTGGTGGGCGGGCGCATGGCGGACCGGAACCTGATGCGGGCGATTCCCCGCATCCTGATCTGGTGCGCGGTGATCCAGGGGCTCTATTTCGTCGCCGCCAACAACGTCTGGACGGGACTTCTCTGCGTGGGCCTGGTGGGTACCTGCATGGCGCTGGCGCCGTCGCTGCAGACGCGCTTGATGGATGTGGCGGGCGACGCCCAGACCATGGCGGCCTCGCTCAACCACGCTGCGTTCAACGGCGCCAACGCTCTGGGGGCCTGGCTTGCGGGGCTGGCGATCAGCGTAGGCCTGCCCTGGTCGAGCACTGGCCTTGTCGGCACGGGGCTGGCCCTTTGCGGGCTGCTTATCTTCTGGTGGGGCCGCGTGCTCGAAAAGCGCAGCTACCCCGAGGCGAGTACGGTCTGACACGAGTGCACGAACGTCGGCAGGCGTTTTCGCAACGTAAGTTAAACCAGCGTTGGCGCGATTAAAGTGGCAAAGGCGGGTAATTCTTCCTAGGGTATAAGAGTGCAAACCATAAGGAGGTGACCCATGCATACTCAGCTTCTGAAAACGTCTCGCGTCGTGACCCTGGGCGCAATCACTGCCGCCATGCTGGTATTGGCGGGCTGC
>NZ_JAMZBD010000435.1:0-2580 GCF_024158685.1 Halomonas sp. 707D4
AGACCCAGGCGCTCACCGCGGTCAACGCGTAGGAGAAGAGCCCCAGGGCGTTGGCCACGCCGTAGTCGCCGTAGTAGGTGATGCGGTGCGCCATCATGGCGGTCATCATGGTCGGGTTGCCGGAGAGCAGCATCATCGGCACCGACAGCACCGAGAGCATCGCCACCAGCGACAGGATCAGGCCCACCCAGAGCGTCGGGGCGGCCTGGGGCAGCACGATCTGGAACAGGCAGCGCAGCCGCCCGCCACCCAGGTTGCGCGCCGCCTCGCTGTGGCTCGTGTCAACGGCGGCCATGGCGCCGGCGAGCAGCAGCGTGACGAAGGGGATCTGCTTCCAGGCGAAGGTGAGGATCAGCCCGCGCCAGTCCAGAAAGCTCTGGGCGCTCTCGGCGGCCATCAGCCCGCTCTCGACCAGCGCCGTGTTCATCATGCCGTTGGTGGAGAGAAACGAGCGCGACAGCTGCCCGGCCACCACGAAAGGAATGAACAGCGGCCAGCGGTAGAGCCAGCGCAGCGCCCGCACCGCCCAGGGCGTGGCGCCGAGGGTCAGGTAGCCGGCGATGGCGATCGACACGGCCGCGATGAGCGCAAGCGACCCCAGGCTCACGCCGATGGAAAACATCACGTCGCGCCCGTAGAGCGTGGCGGCGCGGGAGACGTTCGCCAGGGTGAAACCGTCGCCGTCGTGAAACGCGCCCAGCAGCGAGCGTACCAGCGGCAGGGCGTAGAGCAGCACGATGGCGGCCAGGGCCGGCAACACCAGAATCAGCCCCAGGCCGATCCGGGGGCGCGGCGGCGCGGGCAGCGTCGCCGCCCAGGAGGACGAAGTAGTCATGAGCACTCGTCTGAATGACGGGGGCGCCAGCGCCCCCAAGGGTTCATCGGCACCGCCTAGCGGCTCACCTGGCTTTCATAGGCTTCCAGAATGGCGCGGAAGTAGTCCGCCTGGGGCATGGAGAGCCCGCGCTCGGAGAGCGTCTGCGGCGAGACGTCGCTGTAGAGCGCGTCCCACTGCGCCTCGCTCAGCTCGTCCTGGACGTGCTCGGCGTCGATGCCCGGGAACCAGTTGAACTCGCCGACGATGCCCTCGGCCTGCACCTTGGGGCTGGTGGCCAGCGCGATGAACTCGGCGGCAAGCTCGGCGTGCTCCGCCCGCTCGGGAATCGCGTAGTACATCGGCTGGCCGGGCATGCCGGGTTCCGGCAGCAGCAGGCGGAAGTCGGGGTTGAGGCGGCCATCCGCCTTCCAGGTGGTGTACATGTCCATCCACACCGGGCCCATGGCAATCTCGCCGCGGTTCATGGCGTCCATGGTGCCGGCGTTGCCCGGCGTCAGGGTGACGTTCTCGTTGAAGTCGCGCAGCCGCGCCAGGGCGTCGTCGAGCCCGGCCACGCTCTCCTCGCTCCAGGGGCCGTTCTGCAGGGTGTCGGCCATGTCGGAGAAGGCGTACATCCAGCCGAACACGAAGCCCACGCCGGCCATGCCGCCGGTGATGCCGTTGTAGCCGAATTTCCCCGGGTGTTCCTTGGCCCACTCGTCGAGCACGGCGTAGCTCTGCGGCGGCGTCTCGAGCAGGGCGGGGTTGTAGGCCAGGGCGATCTGGCTCTGAAACATCGGCATGACGTAGCCTTCCACGTCCACCCCGAGGGCGTTACGCGCGCTCTCACCCGTGGCGAGCCCGGCGGTGTCGAGCGTATCGGTATAGCGGCGCAGCAGCCCCTCTTCGACCATCTGTCCGGCCATGCGCTGGTGAAGCACCGCCACGTCCACGCCCCAACTCTGCTTGTCGCGCTGGGCGCTGAGCATTTCGTAGATCGCCTGGCTGCCCGCGTCGCCGGGCCCCGTGCCGAGCGCACGCACGGTGACGTCCGGGTGGTTCGCCTCGAAGCGCGGGGCGAGGAACTCGTTGACGTAGGCGACCATGTTGTCGTCACCGGCGGTGAAGACGTTGAGCGTGGTGGCGCTGGCCTGGCCGGCCGCGAGTGCCAGACCGACGGCGAGGGCAAGCTTGTGGGTGCGACGGATTTTCATGCGACGTGCTCCTGAGAGTGAGACAAGGACAAGCGGCGGTGATCGGCCCCGAAGGGCATCAGTGCCCGGGCGGGCACGGTGAGGGTGACGAAGCGCCCCGGTTCGACCGGGGCATCGGTGACGGCGAACAGCGTCTGGTGCTGTGTCTCGACGCTGACCTGGTAGCCATCGCCGGTATAGACGCACTCGATGACCGTTCCGCGGCGGCGAAGCGCCCCGGCGTCCGCCGTGGCATCGAGCCGCGCATCCCGGGTGCGAAAGCCGAGTCGCGTGGCGCCCTGCAGGGCGGCCGGGTCCTCGGCCGTGCGCTCGACCACATTGTCGACGCCGAGAAAGCGCGCGGCGTCGAGGTCGGCCGGGGCCTGGTAGAGCGTGGCGGGCGGGGCCACCTGAACGATGCGACCGTCGCGCATCAGCACGATCTGGTCGGCCATCTGCAGCGCTTCCTCCTGGTCGTGGGTCACCATCACGGTGGTCACCCCCAGGGACTTCTGCAGCCGGCGCAGCTCGCCGCGCAGGCTGCGCCGGATGGCGGCATCGAGGTTGGAG
>NZ_JAMZBD010000436.1:0-2577 GCF_024158685.1 Halomonas sp. 707D4
TCACCCTGAGCCTCGGCGCCACCCTCATCGACACCCCGACCCAGGACCTGAGCAGCCTGCTCGGCCAGGGCGATCAGGCCCTTTACGAAGCCAAGCGCGACGGTCGCGACCAGTTGAAGATCCTTTCACACGCATAGCGCTACTCTTAAGCAACTGCCGGGCGGCTGAACGCCGCCACGCGGGTGCCTCGCTGGCGCTCGTTACGCCGCGCTACAAGGTGGGTGCCACCCCATCCCGTAGCGCGGGTAAGCCGAATGGCGCACCCGCGAAAAGCAGCGCGAAGCGAGGCTACAGGCGGCAATGGCACTATCCGGGCGGCTGGACGCCGCCACGCGGGTGCCTCGCTGGCGCTCGTTACGCCGCGCTACGAGATGGGTGCCACCCCATCCTGTAGCGCGGGTAAGCCGAACGGCGCACCCGCGAAAGGCAGCGCGAAGCGGTGCTACAGTCGGCAATAGCACATCCGGGCGGCTGGGCGCCGCCACGCGGGTGCCTCGCTGGCGCTCGTTACGCCGCGTTACGAGGTTGATGCCACTCCATCCCGTAGCGCGGGTAAGCCGTAGGGCGCACCCGCGAAAGGCAGCGCGAAGCAATGCTACAGGCGGCAATGGCACATTCGGGCGGCTGGGCGCCGCCACGCGGGTGCCTCGCTGGCGCTCGTTACGCCGCGCTACGAGGTTGGTGCCACCCCATCCCGTAGCGCGGGTAAGCCGTAGGGCGCACCCGCGAAAGGCAGCGCGAGGCGGTGCTGCAGGCGGCAATGGCACATCCGGGCGGCTGAACGCCGCCACGCGGGTGCCTCGCTGGCGCTCGTTACGCCGCGCCACAAGGTGGGTGCCACTCCATCCCGTAGCGCGGGTAAGCCGTAGGGCGCACCCGCTAAAGGCAGCGCGAAGCGGTGCTACAGGCGGCAATGGCACATCCGGGCGGCTGAACGCCGCCACGCGGGTGCCTCGCTGGCGCTCGTTACGCCGCGCTACGAGGTTGATGCCACCCCATCCCGTAGCGCGGGTAAGCCGAACGGCGCACCCGCGAAAGGCATCGCGAAGCGGTGCTACAGGCGGCAATGGCACATCCGGGCGGCTGAACGCCGCCACGCGGGTGCCTCGCTGGCGCTCGTTACGCCGCGCTACGAGGTTGGTGCCACCCCATTCCGTAGCGCGGGTAAGCCGTAGGGCGCACCCGCTAAAGGCAGCGCGAAGCGGTGCTTGGCGTAAGGTACGCAGGCAACAAAAAACCCCGCAATCGCTTGCGGGGTTCGGGTCATGCCATGGCCTGCTTAGCCGAGCAGGTGCTCGACGGCGGCGCGTTCTTCACGCAGTTCTTTCTCGGTGGCCTGCATCTTTTCCTTGCTGAAGGCGTCGATTTCGAAGCCCTGGACGATCTCGTACTTGCCGCCCTGACAGCGCACCGGGTAGGAGTAGATGATGCCTTCCTCGATGCCGTAGCTGCCGTCGGACGGGATCGCCATGCTGACGATGCCCTTGGAACCCAGCGCCCAGTCGCGCATGTGGTCGATGGCAGAGGACGCCGCCGAGGCCGCGGAGGAAGCGCCACGCGCCTTGATGATCGCGGCACCGCGCTGCTGCACGGTGGGGATGAAGTCGTTCTCGTACCAGTCGCGCTCGACCAGCTCGCTTGCCGCCTTGCCGTCGACGGTGCACTGGGCGATGTCCGGGTACTGGGTCGCGCTGTGGTTGCCCCAGATGATCATGTTCTCGACATCGGTGACGTGCTTGCCTGTCTTCTGGGCAAGCTGGGTCAGCGCGCGGTTGTGATCCAGGCGGGTCATCGCGGTGAACTGGCCCTTGTCGAGATCCGGCGCGTTTGCGGATGCGATCAGGGCGTTGGTGTTGGCCGGGTTACCCACGACCAGCACTTTCACGTCGCGGCTGGCGTTGTCGTTGAGCGCCTTGCCCTGGACCGAGAAGATCGCGGCGTTGGCCTCGAGCAGGTCCTTGCGCTCCATGCCCGGACCGCGCGGACGCGCACCCACCAGCAGGGCGTAGTCGGCATCCTTGAAGGCGACGTTGGGGTCGTCGGAGGCGATGATTTCCTGTACCAGCGGGAAGGCGCAGTCGTTGACTTCCATCACCACGCCATTGAGCGCATCCATGGCCTGGGGAATTTCCAGAAGCTGGAGAATGACGGGCTGATCCGCGCCCAGCATGTCGCCGGCGGCAATACGGAAAATGAGTGAGTAGCTGATCTGGCCGGCACCGCCGGTAATCGCAATACGTACGGGATCTTTCATCATTGCTCCTTGGTTGATTCGCCTTGGGATGGGTCGACAAAACTCAAGACGCCAAGATGGTATGCTCAGTTCACCGAAAACTCAATTAGACGAGAGGCGACCCGCCCGCTCGCGCCGGCCCAAGCTCGCCGCCACGCCGGGATTGCGCTATGGTGTGAGCCGTTGCCCACGCCTGTTCCATGACGAGACCGTTTGATCCCATGCGACGCATTCCCCTCTCCTACGCGCTGGCCCTGGCGTTCGTGCTGGCGCTGGTTCTCTGGCTGGCGCTGGGCGATGTCCAGCGCCAGCCAGAGAACCAGCGCCAGCACGAACGCCAGGGC
>NZ_JAMZBD010000437.1:0-2576 GCF_024158685.1 Halomonas sp. 707D4
CTGCCCAGGCCTCGGGCAGCGTGAGCCAGCGCCCGGCCACGCCGGTAAGCGCAAAGCCGCCGGCCAACTGAATGACGCGGCGGCGAGAGAGTGTTGCCATGTTTGGTTCCTTGCCTTCCCGGCAGCGAAGGGCCGCGTGGCGGCGGGGCAGCGCATCCTGTCATTGATTTTCAGACACGCTATCGGTCCGCGCTGATTATACCTTAGTCTAAGGATATAGCCATGACGGGGATGTATAAGAAGTCACTTAATATTCTGCCGCCCTGACGATACAATTAGCGCGCAAATAGTCGCCGGGCCGTCACCGGACCGGGGCCATGGCCACTGATCGACCGCCCGACTCCACATCATTCAAGGTAACCCGCGTGCAACACTCCTTCCCCTCTCCCGGCGTCTCTCGTCGAAAGCTCTTGATCGGCGGCGCCAGTCTGCTTGGCTACTTCACCTTCGCAGGCCCCACGCTTGCCTGGGCACGAGCGTTTCAGGGCACCCCCTTGCACCAGCGCTTCATGGAGCTCTCCGGCCGACTGATCAACCACCGGCTCGACGAAGGGACGGGGCTGCGCATCGCCGCCTTCGCCGCCCAGAAATACGCGGGGCTTGCCGAGCGGGTCGAGCGCATCATCGCCATCGCCGACGAGCGTGACGCGCAGGAAGTCGAGCAGTTCTTCGATGACATCCCCGAAGAGGATCGCGAGCTGGCCTACTGGATCATCGCCGCCTGGTACTCCGGCGCCTCGAGCGGCGCTCCCGATGCCGAGCAGTTCACCTTCGAGCACGCGCTGACCTACCAGACCACGCTGGATATCGTGCCGATCCCGACCTACGCCTTCTCCGCCCCGAACGGCTGGGCCCGGGCGCCGGCCCCGCTATTGCCCGTTCCGCGCTTCTGATCCGCAAGCACGCATTCCTGAAGAACGCATTTTAAAAGAACTCACTTCAAAAGACCCTGACTCCTCATGACTCAAACTACTTCCGCCGACGTGGTGATCGTCGGTACCGGTGTCGTCGGCGTCGTCGTCGCCGAGCAGTTGCTCGATGCCGGCCACTCCGTACTGATGCTCGAGGCCGGCCCGCGCGTGAGCCGCGCCGAAGTCGTCGAGAACTACCGCAACCTGCCGCTCGGCCTCAAGGGCAGCGCCTCGTCGAGCTACCCGCCCAAGCCCTGGGCGCCGCACCCGATGCCCGGCGACGACTACCTGCAGCTCGAAGGCCCGGATTCCTACGCCCAGACCTACATCCGCTACGCCGGCGGCTCGACCTGGCACTGGGCCGGCACCAGCTGGCGCCTGACGCCGGAGGACATGCGGCTGAACTCGCTCTACGGCGTGGGCCGCGACTGGGTGTTCGACTACGACACCCTCGACCCCTACTACAACATGGCGGAGCAGAAGCTCGGTATCTGCGGGCCTTCCGACCCGGCACTGCAGTGGCCGCCGCGCCCGCGCAGCGCCCCCTACCCGATGCCGCCCCTGCCCTTCTCGCCGGGCGAGGAGAAGTTCACCCGCGTGATGAAGGAGGCGCTGGGCTACACCAACCTGCCGGTGTCCCAGGCACGCAACAGCGGCATGCCTTATGACGACCGCCCGGCCTGCTGCGGCAACAACAACTGCGTGCCGGTCTGCCCCATCGGCGCCAAGTACGATGCGGCCACCGCCTTGAACCGGCTGGAGGCGAAGGGCGCGGTGATCCTCTCCAACGCCGTGGCGCACCGCATCGAGACCGGCGAGGGCAACCGCATCGAGGCGGTGCACTACCTCGACCCGGAGCGCCAGGAGCACCGGGTGACCGGCAAGCACTTCGTGATCGCCTGCAACGCCATCGAGACGCCGAAGCTTCTGCTGATGTCGGCGGATTCGCGCAACCCCAATGGTCTCGCCAACAGCTCCGACCAGGTGGGTCGCAACATGATGGACCACCCGCAGCTGGGCCTGACCCTGACCCTCGACGAGCCCTACTGGCTGGGCCAGGGGCCGGTGGTCAACAGCGGCATCATGGAGACCTCCCAGGGCGATTTTCGCGCCGAGCACGCCGGCGCCTACTTCCGCATGAACAACTTCGCGCGCAACCGCTACGAGACCTTCAACGCGCTCGCCACCGGCAAGGTGGGCCGCGCGCTGGACGAGGAGATCCGCCGCCGCGTGGCCTGCACCGTCAGCATCGTCGCCGCCCACGAGATCCTGCCGGACGCCAACAACCGGCTGACCCTCTCTGCCAAAAAGGATTGGCTGGGCCTGCCCAAGCCCCAGGTCTACTACGACGTGGGCGACTACACCCGCCGCTCCGCCGAGGTCTACTCGATGCCCATCGCCCGGCGCATCGCCGAGGCCATGGGCGCGGTCGAGGTCAAGGAGCCCAGCGCCTTCGCCCAGAGCAAGCACCTGATGGGCAGCACCATCATGGGCGACGACCCGGCGACGTCGGTGGTGGACAGCGACTGCCGCGCCTTCGATCACCCCAACCTTTTCCTGCCCGGCGGCGGCGCGATGCCGAGCACCGCCTGCGGCAACAGCACGATCACCATGGTGGCGCTGGCGTTCAAGGCCGCCGAAGCCCTGATCGACCAGGCCCGGGGA
>NZ_JAMZBD010000438.1:0-2572 GCF_024158685.1 Halomonas sp. 707D4
CCACCCAGTCCACCGCGCCGAGTCCCGCCAGCACCTGCATGCGCCGGGCGAGCGGGTTGATCGGGCGCTTCTCGCCCTTGAGCCGGCGAATGGAGGCGTCGTCGTTGACCGCCACCACCAGCCGGTCGCCCAGCCGCCGGGCCTGCTCCAGGTAGGTGACGTGGCCGGCATGCAGGATGTCGAAGCAGCCGTTGGTCATCACCACCCGCTCGCCGCGGCGCTGGGCGGCGCGCACCGCCGCGACCAGCGCCGTGGCCTCGGTCACGCCGAACTCGGCGGGCTTGTCGCCGTACTGGGCGCGCGACAGCTCCTCGAGGGTAAGCGTGGCGGTGCCGGGCTTGGCCACCACCAGCCCCGCGCCCAGGTTGGCGAGCATCATGGCATCGGGAAGCGGGCTTTTTGCGGCGAGCGCCAGGCCCAGCAGCGCGATCACCGTGTCGCCGGCGCCGGTCACGTCGAACACTTCCTGGGCGCGGGTGGGCAGGTGCAGCGCGGCGTGGTGCTCGCGAATCAGCGTCATGCCCTTCTCGCTGCGGGTGATCAGCAGCGCATCCAGCGCGAGCTCGGCGCGCAGCGCCTCGCCACGCTGCTCCAGCGCCTCATCCGAATCGCACACCCCGGCCACGGCCTCGAACTCGGCCAGGTTCGGGGTGATCAGACTCGCCCCGCGGTACTTGGTGAAGTCGACGCCCTTGGGGTCGATCAGCACGCGCTTGCCCCGGGCTTTCGCCATCTCGATCAGCCGTTCGACCTGGTTGAGCGTGCCCTTGCCGTAGTCCGAGAGAATCATCACGTCGGCTTCCAACAGCGCCGCCTCCACCTGGGCGAGCAGCTCGTCGGTCTCGACGCCGGCGAGCGACTGCTCGAAGTCCAGGCGCAGGAGCTGCTGGTTGCGGCTCATCACCCGCAGCTTGGTGATGGTAGGCACGCCGGGGCTGACCTGAAAGTGAGTGCTCACATTGGCAGTATCGAGCTGCTCTTTGAGCAAGGCGGCGTGCTCGTCGTCCCCCACCACGCCGGCCAGCGCCACCCGGGCACCGAGGGCAGCGATGTTGAGCGCCACGTTGGCGGCCCCGCCCGGACGGTCGTCGGCGCCGTCGACGCGCACCACCGGCACCGGCGCCTCCGGCGAGATGCGCGAGGTGCTGCCATGCCAGTAGCGGTCGAGCATCACGTCGCCCACCACCAGAACGCGGGCGTGCTGCAGGGCGGTCAAATCAACTTTCATCGGAAACTCCCGTGGTCGGCGATGCGGCGGTGTGCGCGAGCAGCGCATCGAGCTTGGCGATCACCGCGTCGGTCTTGATCAGGTCCATGGCGTCGGCGTGGCGCACGCGCTGGCCCCAGCTCACCTCCTTTACCGACTTGTCGAGATAGGTACGCACCGCCTCGGGGTAAGCGTCGACGGCGAAATCGCGCCACAGGTAGGGCGCGGCGCGGCGCGGGTTGGTCGTGGCGTAGAGCCCGAGCGTGGGCGTGCCCAGGGCGTTGCCCATGTGGGCCGGGCCGGTGTCCGGGGCGATCACCGCCCGGGCCTCTTTGATCAGTGCCAGCACGCCCTTGAGCGACGTGCCGCCGATGGCGTTGACCACGCTGCCAGGCGGGCAGAGCGCCTCGATGGCATCGGCCATTTCACGCTCGACGGCGCTGCCGCCGCCGGTGAGCACGCTCCTGAGCCCGTGCTGGCGGTAGGCGTGCTCGATGACGCTGGCGTAGCCCTCGACCGACCAGTTGCGAAAATTCCTCAGCCGGGCGTTGCTGCAGGGGTTGATGACCAGGTACGGCGCCGGCCCCGCGAGCGCCCGGGCCTCGTCGAAGGCGGTATCGGGAATGGCCAGGTTCCACTCGAGACGGTCGTCGGTCACGCCGAGCAGCCGGGCGAAGTCCATGAACGATTCGAGCACGTGGGGGTGCTGGCGCGGCGCGATCTGGCGCTGGGTGAACCAGTGCTGGAAGTCCTTGGCCCGCGCCTTGTCGAAGCCCACCCGCACATCGGCCTTGAGCCCCAGCGACAGCAGGCTGGCGCGGATAGCCTGCTGCATGTGCAGCAGCACGTCGAAGCGGGTATCGGCGAGCTCGCGCCAGATCCGGCGCATGCCGGCAAGGCCGGTCGCCTTGTCGAACACGACGAACTCGACCCCGGACAGGCCCGCCAGTAGACTGTGCTCGCCCTTGCCGATGATCCAGGTGATCCGCGCCTCGGGCCAGTGGCGCTGCAAGGCGCGTACCGTGGGCACGAGATTGCACACATCGCCCAGCGCCGAGAGGCGCAGGATGGCAATATGGCGAGGTTTCTTGGGCAAAGAGGGCTTCATGCGCTTAGCGGCACTCCAGCAGGAAAATTGGCTGATTCTACATGATGTAGACAGTTTATGTGACGACGCCACGGCGTACCAACCCGGGCCTGCGCTGTTCGATGGCGCGGCATGGCGCCGCCGCGAGCAAGTGGTGGGCGAGGCCCCG
Organism: Halomonas sp. 707D4; assembly: GCF_024158685.1. Lineage (NCBI taxonomy): Bacteria > Pseudomonadati > Pseudomonadota > Gammaproteobacteria > Oceanospirillales > Halomonadaceae > Halomonas > Halomonas sp. 707D4. Next base: position 2,464 of record NZ_JAMZBD010000438.1, read on the forward strand.
GGCCGGGGTGAGAGCCTGTTTCTCCAGGCAGGCCACGAGCAGTGGGTACTGCGCCCCTACCGGCGCGGCGGGCTCGTCGCCCGGGTCTGCGAGAAGCGCTACGCGTGGT
>NZ_JAMZBD010000439.1:0-2571 GCF_024158685.1 Halomonas sp. 707D4
GCCATCGCCTGCCTGCCCAGGCTCTTGCGCCTGCCCAGCCTGACGCGCCGCGCCCCGGCCCGGCGGCGCTGGCTGGCGCGGCGGTTGTTGCGCTGCCGCCATGCGCTGGGCGTCACCCTGCGCCTGCCTCGACCGACACTCGGCGCCATCCTGGCGCTCACGGCGCTGCACTGGCTGTTGCGCTACAGCCTTCTGTATCTGGCGGTGCTCGGCGTGGGTGGGCAGGTTGATTGGCTCTGGACCTTCCTGGTCCAGATGCTGGCGCTGGCGGCGAGCCAGCTGAGCTTCCTGCCCGGTGGCGCCGGGGCGGCGGAGCTCGGCGTGGGCGGGCTGTTGCTGCCGATGATGGCACCGCCCCAGGTCGCGGCGGCGGTGCTGGTGTGGCGTCTGGTGAGCTATCACCTGTATCTCGCCGTTGGGGCGCCGGTGTTCGTGCTGCTCGGCGCGCGCGGCTTCGCGGCCCCTGTTACCGACCACGGCTGACACGGTCATAAAAAAAGGAGCACCCGAGGGTGCTCCTTTTCGCTTGCGAACGGCAGTGTCTTACCAGCCGGTCGCTTCTTTCAGCGCGTCGCCGATTTCCGCCAGGGAGCGGACGGTCTTGACGCCGGCGCTCTCGAGAGCTGCGAACTTCTCGTCCGCGGTGCCCTTGCCACCGGAGATGATCGCGCCGGCGTGGCCCATGCGCTTGCCGGGAGGCGCGGTGACGCCCGCGATGTAGGAAACCACCGGCTTGGAGACGTGCTCCTTGATGTAGGCCGCGGCTTCTTCCTCGGCGGTGCCGCCGATCTCACCGATCATGACGATCGCTTCGGTCTTCGGATCCTTCTCGAACATCTCGAGGATGTCGATGAAGTTGGAGCCCGGGATCGGGTCGCCCCCGATGCCCACGCAGGTGGACTGGCCGAAGCCGTGGTCGGTGGTCTGCTTGACGGCTTCGTAGGTCAGGGTACCGGAACGGGACACGATACCGACGCGGCCCGGCTGGTGGATGTGGCCCGGCATGATGCCGATCTTGCACTCGCCCGGGGTGATCACGCCGGGGCAGTTCGGGCCGATCAGGCGCACGCCCAGCTCGTCGCACTTCACTTTCGCGTCGAGCATGTCGAGGGTGGCGATGCCCTCGGTGATGCACACGATCAGCTTGATGCCGGCGTTGGCGGCTTCGAGGATCGAGTCCTTGCAGAAAGCAGCCGGAACGTAGATCACGCTGGCTTCGGCGCCGGTTTCCTTGACCGCTTCAGCCACGGTGTTGAAGACCGGCAGGCCCAGATGCGTCTGGCCGCCCTTGCCCGGCGTGACACCGCCGACCATTTGCGTACCGTAGGCAATCGCCTGTTCGGAGTGGAACGTGCCCTGGCCACCGGTGAACCCTTGGCAGATGACCTTGGTGTTCTTGTCGATCAGGATGCTCATTACTTGCCCTCCGCTGCTTTGACGACCTGCTGAGCGGCGTCGCTCAGGCTGGTGGCAGCGATGATGTTCAGACCGCTGGAAGCCAGTTTCTCGGCGCCCAGCTCGGCGTTGTTACCTTCCAGACGGACAACGACCGGCACGTTGACACCGACCTGCTCGACGGCGCCGATGATGCCTTCGGCGATCATGTCGCAGCGCACGATGCCGCCGAAGATGTTGACCAGCACGGCCTTGACGTTGTCGTCGGACAGGATGATCTTGAACGCTTCCGCCACGCGCTCCTTGGTCGCACCGCCGCCCACGTCGAGGAAGTTGGCCGGCTTGCCGCCGGACAGGTTGACGATGTCCATGGTGCCCATGGCCAGGCCCGCGCCGTTGACCATGCAGCCGATGTTGCCGTCGAGCGCCACGTAGTTGAGTTCCCACTTGGCGGCGTCGGCTTCACGCTGGTCTTCCTGACTCGGATCACGCATCGCCTGCAGGTCCGGGTGACGGTACAGCGCGTTGCTGTCGAGACCCAGCTTGGCGTCGAGGCAGTGCAGGTTGCCTTCGTTGGTGATGACCAGCGGGTTGATTTCCAGAAGCGCCAGATCCTTGTCGTGGAACAGCTTGGAAAGACCCAGGAAGATCTTGGTGAACTGCTTGATCTGGTCGCCTTTCAGGCCCAGCTGGAAAGCCAGTTCGCGCGCCTGGTAGGGCTGTGCGCCGACCAGCGGGTCGATCTCGGCCTTGAGGATCTTCTCCGGCGTCTCTTCGGCGACGGTTTCGATCTCGACACCGCCTTCGGTGGAGGCCATGAAGACCACGCGACGGGTGGTACGATCGACCACGGCGCCCAGATACAGCTCTTCGGCGATATCGGTGCAGTTCTCGACCAGGATCTTGGCGACCGGCTGGCCTTTCTCGTCGGTCTGGTAGGTGACCAGGTTCTTGCCCAGCCACTGCTCGGCGAAGGCTTTCGCTTCTGCCGGGTCCTTGATCAGCTTCACGCCGCCCGCTTTACCGCGGCCGCCCGCGTGCACCTGGGCTTTGACTACCCACATGTCGCCGCCGATCTTCTTGCACGCTTCTACCGCTTCTTCCGGTGTGTCCACGGCAAAGCCCTTGGACACCGGCAGACCATAATCGGCAAACAGCTGCTTGCCTTGATACTCG
>NZ_JAMZBD010000440.1:0-2563 GCF_024158685.1 Halomonas sp. 707D4
CTACCTGCCGGGCAGCCCCGCCGCGCTCACCGGTGCCGAGTGGATCATCTTCGCCGGCTGGTCGCTTCTGGGTCTGGCGCTCTACCTGCATTCGCGGCGTACCTACGGCGTGGCCTACAGCGATCGTCACATGATGGACGACGTGTAACGTTTCATTCATTCAGGAGCACTTCATGAGCTTTATCGATCAATGGCTGAACGACAGCGTACCGGCGCTCATCGGCGGGCAGTGGCGCAAGGGGAAAGCGACGTTCGCCGTCGACAACCCGGCCACCGGTGAGACCATCGCCCGCGTCGCCGAGCTTGGCGGTAGCGACACCGAAGACGCCGTCGCGGCGGCGTACGAAGCCGGCCCCGGCTGGCGCGCCACGCCGGTCAAGGAGCGCGCCAGAATCCTGCGCCGCTGGTTCGAGCTGATTTTAGAGCACGCCGACGATCTCGCCCGGCTGATGACCCTGGAGCAGGGCAAGCCGCTCGCCGAGGCGAAAGGCGAAGTGGGCTACGGCGCCTCGTTCATCGAGTTCTTCGCCGAGGAGGCCAAGCGCATGGCCGGCGAGACGCTGCCGAGCCACGGGGCGGACAAGCGCATTCTGGTCACCCGCGAGCCGGTCGGCGTGGTCGCCGCCATCACGCCCTGGAACTTCCCGCTGGCGATGATCACCCGCAAGTGCGCACCGGCGCTGGCCGCCGGCTGCACCGTGGTGATCAAGCCCGCCGAGGCCACGCCGCTCACCGCGCTGGCCGCGGCGTATCTGGGACGTGAAGCGGGCCTGCCTGCCGGCACCATCAACGTGGTCACCGCCAGCCAACCCGCCGAGGTGGGCGAGGTGCTGACCACGGATTCGCGGGTGCGCAAGGTGTCCTTCACCGGCTCCACGCCGGTGGGCAAACGCCTGCTCGCCCAGTGCGCCAGCACGGTCAAGAAGAGCGCCATGGAGCTCGGCGGCAACGCTCCGTTCATCGTCTTCGACGACGCCGATTTGGAGGCCGCCGTCGACGGCGCCATCGCCTCGAAATTCCGCAACGCCGGTCAGACCTGCGTGTGCACCAACCGCTTTCTGGTGCAGGACGGCGTGTACGACGCCTTCGTCGAGAAGCTCGCCGCCCGCGTAAAGGCGCTGACGGTCGGCGACGGTCTGAGCGAGGGAAGCACCATCGGCCCGCTGATCAACCAGGCGGCGGTCGACAAGGTGCAGCGCCATATCGATGACGCCCGAGAGAAGGGCGCCCGCGTGGTGTGCGGCGGCAGCGCCCACTCAGCCGGCGCGCGCTTCTACACCCCCACGGTGCTGGCGGACGTGACCACCGACATGGCCGTGGCCAGTGAAGAGACCTTCGGCCCGGTCGCGCCGGTGTTCCGTTTCAGCCACGACGACGAGGCAATCCAGATGGCCAACGACACGCCCTTTGGCCTGGCCGCCTACTTCTACGCTACCGACTACCGGCGCATCTGGCGCACGATGGAAGCACTCGAAGTCGGAATGGTCGGCGTCAACGAAGGGCTGATCTCCACCGAGCTTGCGCCCTTTGGCGGGGTGAAGGAGTCCGGCCTGGGCCGCGAGGGATCCCACCACGGGCTCGACGAGTTTACCGAACTGAAGTACGCCTGCATCGGCGGGCTATGAGGAATCGATGATGACCAATCAGGAATTGAACGAACTCAAGAACCGGTTCGTCGCCAAGGGCGCCGCGACCCCCACCACCCAGTTCGCCGAGCGCGCCGAAAACGCCGAGATCTGGGACGCGGATGGCAAGCGCTGGATCGACTTCGCCGGCGGCATCGGCGTGTTGAACCTTGGCCACCGCCACCCGAAGATCGTCGCGGCGGTGGAAGCCCAGCTCAAGAAGGTGATGCACACCAGCGCGGCGGTGATCTCCTACGCGCCCTACGTCGAGCTCTGCCAGAAGCTGTGCGAACGGACCCCGGTACGCGGCCCCGAGCGCAAGGCGATGCTGGTCAACACCGGTGCCGAGGCGCTGGAGAACGCGGTGAAGATCGCCCGCGCCGCCACTGGCCGCTCCGGCATCATCACCTTCGATGGCGCCTTCCACGGCCGCACCATGATGACGCTGGCGATGACCGGCAAGGTGCTGCCCTACAAGAACGACTTCGGCCCGATGCCGGGCGACGTCTTCCGCGCGCCGTTCCCCAACCCGATCCACGGCATCAGCGAAGAGGCCTCACTCGAGGCCATCCGCACGCTGTTCAAGACCGACATCGCCCCGCACCGCACCGCGGCCATCGTCATCGAGCCGGTGCAGGGCGAAGGCGGCTTCTACATCGCCTCACCCGAGTACCTGCGCTCGCTTCGCGCGCTGTGCGACGAGCACGGCATCCTCTTGATTGCCGATGAAGTACAGTCCGGTTTCGCCCGCACCGGCAAGCTGTTCGCGCTGGAACACAGCGGCATCGAGGCGGACATCCTCACCACCGCCAAGAGCCTCGCCAACGGCATGCCGCTCTCGGCGGTCATCGGCACCGCCGCGGTCATGGACGCCTCCGGCCCGAATTCGCTGGGCGGCACCTACAGCGGCAACCCGCTCTCCTGCGCGGCGGCGCTGG
>NZ_JAMZBD010000441.1:0-2561 GCF_024158685.1 Halomonas sp. 707D4
GCCCAAGCGTAGTAGCCTGGTTGCGCGCGAGCTGCTCGGCGTCGATATCGACGCGAATCAGCGTACCGCCAAGCCTGAAGCCGTCGTCGAACACCACGTCATAATCGGTTTCACCCAGCTCCGTGCCCACGGCGAGAATCACGTCGGCATCAGAGGCCAGCCGGCGCACCGCGGGGAGTGCTGCGTTGGCGCCGAGATCCAGCGGGTGATCGCGCCCTAAAAGCCCTTTGGCATTGATGGTGGTCACCGTCGGCGCGTCGAGGCGCTCGACCAATGCACGGGCCGCGTGAGCGGCGTCTTCGCACCCGCCGCCCAGCAGCACCAGCGGGCGCTTCGCCGCCGTCAGAAGCCGCGCCGCCTCGCGAAGGCCCTCCGGGTCCGGCGCGGCGCGGTAGAGACGAGGCGCCTGCCAGCCTGCGGGCGGCGTGACCGGCGCGTCGAACAGGTCGATGGGAATTTCGATATGCACCGGCCCCGGACGCGCCCCTCTGAACACCGCGAAGGCACGGGCCAGCACCTCCGGCAGCGTGTCGGCGTCGAGCAGCGTATGGCTGAAGCGCGCCACGCCGCTGATCACCTGTTGCTGGCTTGCGAGTTCGTGAAGCCGCCCCTGGCCGAGCCCCAGTGTATCGCGGCGGTTGACGCTCGAGATCACCAGCATCGGAACCGAGTCCGCCAGGGCCTGCCCCATGGCGGTGGCGATATTGGTCATGCCGGGGCCGGTGATGATCAAACACACCCCGGGCTTGCCGCTGGCGCGAGCGTAGCCGTCGGCCATGAAGCCCGCGCCCTGCTCATGGCGCGGTGTGACGTGGCGGATGCCACCGCCTTCGAGACCTCGGTAGAGTTCCACCGTGTGGACGCCGGGAATACCAAAGAGCGTGTCGATGCCGTAGGTATCGCGCAGAAGGCGAATCAACAGCTCGGCGCAGGTCATCGTATCGTGAGCCTTCATGGCGCCTCCTTAAAAGAACAACGTGTGCGCCATCAGCGCGATGATCGGCAGCGTGATCGCGGTGCGCAGCAGAAAGACCGCCGCCAGCTCCCACAGCGCGATGGGGATCTTCGATTTCAGCAGCAGCGCGCCGATTTCGGACATGTAGACGAGCTGGGTCATGGAGAGGCACGCGATCACGAAACGGGTGAGCTCGCTGTCGATGTTGGTGGCCAGCACCGCCGGCAGGAACATGTCGGCAAAACCGACGAGCGTGGCCGGGGCGGCGGCCTGGGCTTCGGGAAGGCGCAAGAGCTCGAGTACCGGCACCATCGGGTAGGAGAGCCAGGTAAAGAGCGGCGTGAACTCGGCCAGAATCAGCGCCACGGTGCCGATCGCGAACACCAGAGGCAGAAGCGTCAGAAAGATATCGATGACATTGATCAGCGCCAGCTTGGCAAGCTCGGCCGGCCCCGGCGCGCTGGCGGCGCGGTTTGTCGCCTGCTGCAGGCTGTAGCGAAAGAGCCCGGCGCGGCCGGTGTTCTCTTCGCGAATCTGGCAGCCCACCGGCTCATGGTAGTCGTCGGCCTTGAGCGACAGCGGCGGAATGCGCGAGACGATGACCGCGGCGATCAGCCCGGAGACCACCACGGTGAAGTAGAACGGCACGAACATATGGTTCAAGTCGACGAAGTTGACTACCAACAGGCTGAAGGCGATGGAGGCCACGGAGAAGTTGGTGGCGATCACCGAGGCCTCACGGCCGCTGTAGAAGCCCTGTTCGTACTGTTGGGAAGTGATCAGCACGCCCACGGTGCCCGAGCCCATCCAGGAGGCGGTAGCGTCGATGGCGCTGCGCCCGGGAAGGTTGAAGATGAAGCGAAACGGCTTGCGCACCAGGCTTCCGATGAACTCCATGAAGCCGAACTCGACCAGAAACGGCAGCAAAATCGCGGCGAAGAAGAAGAACGTCAACAGCACCGGCGCCAGGTCGTTGAGCATGACCCCGCCGGTGAACGAGGCGGTAACAAATTCCGGCCCGATCTGAAAGTAGGTCATCACCACGAAGACGGCGCCCAGCACGCGCAGCACCACCCAGATAAGCCCCACCTGAAACATGTCGCCAAAATGGCCGCCCCGAGCCCAGGCGGGGTTGGCGGCCTTCACGTAGAGCGTGACGATAACCGAGACGCACAGCACCACCATGGCGATCAGCGGCAGCGCTTCGCCGAGTAGCGTCTGCAGGCCGTCGGCCATCATTCCCATGCCGATGTTGACCGAGTCACCGGTTTGAAACGGCACCAGAAACAGCAGCACGCCGATGATCGACGGAATCAGGAACTTGAGCAGATGGCGGCGCGGGATGGGTCCGCCCGCATCGTGCCCAGCGCGTAGCGTTTGAGAGTCATACATGATAGTCACCTGTTGGGAATGATTGTTGACGGTGAGCTGGTGGCGTCATGGCGAAAGATGGGATCTTCCTTGTTATAAAATCGGGGTGATGCTTGGCGAGGCACCGGACCGGCAACCCCGCCACGGCCACTCCTGACGCTTCACTCCCCTCTCTTCACACCGGGCAGCACGCAGAGCATTTCATACAACAGCGTGGCGCCCATCAGCGCGGTAT
>NZ_JAMZBD010000442.1:0-2555 GCF_024158685.1 Halomonas sp. 707D4
CCCGCTCGATACGCGGAAGCTCTGCCAGTACCGCCTCGTCCAGGCGCGCCTCGAGTGCTTCCGGCGTCTGGTGCTTGTCCATGTCCTGGAAGCGATGCAGCACTCGACCCAGCGGATTGTCGTCCGTCAGGGTGTCCAGCGAGCGGCGCTGGCGCTTGACCCGGGCGCTCACCACCCAGAGATAGAGATACTGAGCCAGCGCAACGAGCAGGCCGATGATGCCGAGCACGACCACCACGTAGCCCACGTAGCCGCCCTGCTGGAAGCGCTCCCACAGGCTCGGCTGCTGGGCCAGCGCGGCCAGAACGCTACCTTGGGACGGGTCGATGGCAAACTGGCGACTTTCGCCGTGAAAGTAGTCGTCCAGGGTCGCGCGGATCGCGGCGGGCGTGCGCGGAAGCTCCGACACGGCGTTGCCTTCGGCGCCCGTACGCAGCAGCGAAGAGTCGGTGAAGGCGGCAAAGTCGCCCAGGCGAATCACCTCACGCTCCTCGATCTCACCCTGAGCATCGGCGACCGGCAATCGCAGCCGCTCGGCGCGGCCGGTGCGGGCAGTGAGGGTAGCCAGGGCGTCTACCACGCGCTCGAGCTGGTCGCGCTCGAGCACGTTGACATCGTCGAGGCGCGGCACGCCCTCGCCCTGAAGCGTCAGCCAGCTCTGCTCGCCGAGCTCGTTGCGTACCTCGTCGCCATGACGCTTCAGGGTAGAGAGCAGCCCCGTGAGCTCCTCGCCCTGCTCCCCTTGGCGGCTGGCGAGTTCGGCTGCCAGCTGCGCCTGCCCCTCTTGCAGCGCCTGGAGGGCCTCCTGACGCTCCTCGGCTTCGGCATTGGCGGCGCGCGCCTGGTCGAGCGCCGCCTCAAGCGCCTGTCGATCGTCGAGCAGCCCTTCGAGGCGCGCCTGGTCGCGCGCCTCGGCAGCCTGGCGCGCTTCGCTGAGCGAGCCGACGCCACTGTTCTGGGCCAGCAGCGGAGTGGAAAGCAGGCAGCTTGCCAGCGCCACCAAGACCCAGCGACGCCGACGCGTGAATGAGAATACGTTCATGACTGGCCTTCCTGCTCGGCGGTGATCGATAACGGTAGGTTGAGAAGCTCCGGCGAGCGCTGCTCATCGGCGATGCGCAGACCGTTGCGCACTTCGCGCCGCGCACGCTCGTCGAGTGGCTGCCATTCGCCCTGCTGCTTGTCCCAGACCGCGCCTTCGCGGCCATCCGGCGTCAGGTAATAGAAGCCGATGCGGCCTACGCGCAGGTAGTCCACCTCGCGCGCCGCCCCGCTCTCCCGCGTGAGCCGGCCGCGCCAGTGATCGATATCCCGGCCGTAATCGAGCTCCAGCCGCCACGCCTCGAGCAACTGCTCGATACGCTCGACGCTGCTGTCACCTTGAGGAGCCTGCACGCGTGCAAGACGCTCTTCGCGCTGGAAAGGAAGATCGCTTTCGATGAAGGCCGCCAGCTGGTTCGACATGTCCTGCTCGATGACGGGAAGCGACGCCCGGGTCTCACTGACGGTGGCGAGCGCCGACTCCAGCCGCTCGAGGCGTTCGGCTTCATCGAGCAGGCGCGCATCGAGCGTGGCATTGGTGGTATCGAGCTCGCGATTGGCACGCTCGAGCGCGCGCAGCTCTTCGATATCCGCGCGTGTCTGCTCGTCCGCCTCGTCGATACGCTGCTGGAGAGCCGACTGAGTCTGCTGGGCCTCGACACTCTGCGCTGCCTGATTCACGGTTTCATCACTCGCCACGGCATGAGCGTTTACCAGGAGGCAGGCGCTCATGCATCCCAGCCAACTTGTGAGGGGCCTTTTCAGCACGTTGAATCTCCATCGCTTGCACGCGCCAGTCACACTGACGCGTCCGATCTTGGTTAGATATAAGAACCATTTGCGTTTGACGCGTGACTGCATAGCCTAACACTTATTGCATGAATGACAATATTTATCATTAACATTCAAGAAGCTGAATCAGATCATGAAAGCGCTCGAACGTGACGGCTCGATCCCTGGGGAGGAGAAAATCGGCAGGAGGCCTGGAAGGCTAACACCAAAAAACAAAGCGCCGACACGAGGCCGGCGCTTTATGTGAATCGCGACGACAACCTGGCGGGTCGTGGCGATGAACCGACACGGCCTTGAGCCGCGTCGGTTATTTCAAGAGTGGCTTAGTTCCACTCGTCCAGCTCTACGCGACGGTTCTGTGCGCGGCCTTCGTCAGTTTCGTTGGTCGCGATCGGACGCTCTTCACCGTAACCGATGGAGCGCATGTCGCTAGCCGGTACGCCACGCTGAGCCAGGTAGCTGGCAACAGATTCGGCGCGACGCTGGGACAGGTTGCGGTTGTATTCCGCAGAACCAACGGAGTCGGTGTGACCTTCGATGCTTACGCGAACGTCCGGGTTGTTGACCAGGCGCTCGGCAACGCCGTTGAGAACCTGCTGGGCTCCCGGCGTCAGCTGGGCAGAGTCGAACTCGAAGTTGACGTTCTGCAGCACGACGCTTTCCGGGCAGCCCAGTGCGTTGACTTCAACGCCTGCCGGGGTGTTCGGGCACTGGTCGCGGTA
>NZ_JAMZBD010000443.1:0-2526 GCF_024158685.1 Halomonas sp. 707D4
GCTGATCTTTTTCGCTTTCTACCTGCTCGGGCTGGCGTTTAGACGCACCTATCGGCTGATGTCCCGGCGGGTGTTCTTCTTCTTGCCACGCCGCCTTGCCTACCTGCTCGGCAGCCTGGCGGCACTGGCGCTTTTCTGGCTGCTCATCGAAGGGGTACTGTTCTCCTATGCGCTGCGCTTCGCGGACCGCTTCTACCAGCAGCTCGACGATGTCATGCAGGACGACCTGGCCGCCCCCCTCGACTCCCTGCGCCCGGGAAGCGACGCCTCGCTCATCAGCTGGGAGGCGCTGGGTAGCCGCGGCCGGCGCTTCACTACCGAAGGCCCAGACGGGGACGAGATCGGCGACTTCCTGAACGCCCCGGCGCTGGACCCGATCCGGGTCTACGTGGGGCTCAACGCTCGAGAAACCGTCGAGGAGCGTGCCGAACTCGCCCTGGCGGAGCTCGTGCGCATCGGCGGCTTCGAACGCTCGATGCTGCTTCTGGCCACACCCACCGGACGCGGCTGGATAGACCCTGGGGCCCAGGACACCATCGAGTACCTGATGCGCGGTGACATCGCCACGGTCACCGCGCAGTACTCCTACCTGCCCAGCCACCTGTCGCTGATCGCCGAGGGCGACTATGGGGTGGAGAGCGCTCGTGCCCTGTTCATCGCCATTTACCGCTACTGGAGCGAGCTGCCGGAAAACCAGCGCCCGGCGCTCTACCTGTTCGGACTGAGCCTCGGGGCGCTCAACTCCGACCGCTCCTTCGACTTCTACGACATCATCGAGGACCCGTTCAACGGGGCGCTGTGGGCCGGCCCGCCCTTTCGAAGCGATACGTGGCGCAGCGTCACCGCCGACCGCGACGCGGGCTCCCCCGAGTGGCTCCCGGTGTTTCGCGGCGGTCGCGGAGTACGCTTCATGAACCAGACCCATGGCTACGACGGCTACGCCGAACCCTGGGGCGACTTCCGCATCGCCTACCTTCAGTACGCAAGCGACCCGATCGTCTTCTTCGACCCCGCCGCCTTCTGGCGCGAGCCGGACTGGATGCGCGCCCCCCGCGGCCCTGACGTCTCGCCGGCGCTGCGCTGGTACCCGGTGGTCACCATGTTCCAGCTGCTGGTGGATCTGGCCACCGGCGGTGCACCACCGGGGTACGGTCACGAGGTGGCCGCCGAGCACTACCTGAAGGCCTGGAACGCGCTGGTCGAGCCCGAAGGGTGGAGCGAAAGCGACCTGGAAAGACTGGCCGCGCACGTCATGGAGGCACGCCAGCAGAGCGAGTAGGCGCACTTTCAATGCGCCATGGATGGCGTATAATGCGCGCCCCAACGGCGCAAGCGCCGTCCAGGAGGGTTCCCTAACCCCTCGCGCACTCAAAAAGGCTCATGCATGTTCGCACTTACCGATACCCAGCACCGTCGCTGCCTGACGGTCATGGTTCTCTTTCATATCGCCGTCATCGCCGCCAGCAACTACCTGGTACAGCTCCCCTTCACCCTGTTCGGCCTGCACACCACCTGGGGCGCGTTCAGCTTCCCGTTCATCTTCCTGGCCACCGACCTGACCGTACGCCTGTTCGGCAAGGGCCCGGCACGCTCGATCATCCTGCGCGTCATGTTCCCGGCGCTGGTAATCTCCTACGTCGTCTCGGTGGTCTTCCCCCAGGGAGCCTTCGCCGGCATCGAGGCGCTGGGCGAGTGGAACCTGTTCGTGGTGCGCATTGCCCTGGCGAGTTTCCTGGCCTACTTCCTGGGGCAATTGCTGGATGTCCAGGTGTTCGACCGACTGCGCCGGCTCACCTGGTGGGTGGCGCCGGTCTGCTCGACGATCCTCGGCAACCTGGCGGACACCTTCGCCTTCTTCTTCACCGCCTTCCACCACAGTCCCGATGCATTCATGGCCGCCCACTGGGTGGAGATCGCCATGGTGGACTATGCCATCAAACTCTTGATCAGCCTGCTGTTCTTCCTGCCGCTGTACGGGCTGTTGCTGGCCTGGCTGACTCGCCGGCTGATGGTCTGGACCGGCCAGCGCGACAGCGCGCCGCGCATCGCCTGACACGCGCCTTCACTCCAAGGAGTTTCCATGAGCAGCACCCCCTCGATCGACCTTCACTTCATCGATGCCGCCGCCCCGGAGGCGAACGCCACGAAAGCGCCGCTGGTGGTGCTCCATGGGCTTCTGGGTAGCGCGGACAACTGGCGCTCGCATCTCAAGGTGTGGCAGCAAAAGCGCCGGGTGATCGCCGTGGATCTTCGCAACCACGGCCGCTCGCCTCACGCCGAAGGCATGACCTACGCCGAGCTGAGTCGTGACGTGATCGAGCTGCTTGCGCGCGAGGGAGTAAAGCGGGCGCACATCCTGGGCCACTCCATGGGTGGCAAGGTGGCGATCAGCCTGGCGCGCACCGCGCCCGAGCTGGCCGCCTCGCTGATCGTGGGCGATATCGCCCCGGTGCGTTACCAGCACGGCCATGACGACGTGTTCGCCGCACTCGACGCGGTTCGCCAGGCGCGCCCGGCGAACCGCGT
>NZ_JAMZBD010000444.1:0-2523 GCF_024158685.1 Halomonas sp. 707D4
CTCCCTAGGCAAATTGCCAAATGGCGGGGTTACCCGCGTTGATGCGTTATCGGTCGGACCTTGCTACGTCCTTGTGTCCACACTCAGACGCCTTGTGCCCGCCGGGGTTTCACCCGGCGGGCGATTTTCACGCTTGTTGCACGATTGGCGCTCACTGGTTCACCGGCGGCGGCGCGAGCACTTCCCGCGAGCCGTTGCCGCCCATCGACGACACCACCCCGGCGCCCTCCATCGCCTCCACCAGGCGCGCGGCGCGGTTGTAGCCGATCTTGAAGCGCCGCTGGACCGCGGAGATCGAGGCCTTGCGGGTTTCAGTCACGAACTGCACGGCCTCGTCGTAGAGCGCGTCCTGCTCGGCATCGTCACCATCGACTCCTTCGGCTTCGAGCCCGGCGAGCGCATCCGCCGAGACGCCACCAGAGAGGATCTCGTCGATGTACTCGGGCTCGCCCCGGCGCTTCCAGTCGTCCACCACCCGGTGCACCTCGTCGTCATCCACGAAGGCGCCGTGGACGCGATTGGGCGGCCCTGAGCCCGCCGGCAGGTAGAGCATGTCGCCGTGGCCCAGCAGGCTCTCGGCGCCGCCCTGGTCGAGAATCGTGCGCGAATCGATGCGCGAGGAGACCTGGAACGCCATGCGCGAGGGGATGTTGGCCTTGATCAGCCCTGTCACCACATCCACCGACGGGCGCTGGGTGGCGAGAATCAGATGGATGCCTGCCGCACGCGCCTTCTGGGCCAGCCGCGCGATCAGCTCTTCCACCTTCTTGCCGACGATCATGAACATGTCGGCGAACTCGTCGATCACCACCACGATATAGGGCAGCTTCTCGAGGACCGGCGGAGTCTGGTGCATTTCCCAGGGCTGCGGTTCCCACAGCGGGTCCGCCACCTGGGCGCCGGCGCGCTCGGCTTCGTCCAGCCGCGCGTTGAAGCCGGCGATGTTGCGCACGCCCATCGCCGCCATCAGCTTGTAGCGCCGCTCCATCTCGGCCACGCACCAGCGCAGGCTGTTGGCGGCTTCCTTCATGTCGGTGACCACCGGGGCGAGCAGATGCGGAATGCCATCGTAGACCGAAAGCTCGAGCATCTTCGGGTCGACCATGATCAGCTTGAGCTCGTCGGGCTTGGCCTTGAGCAGCATCGAGATGAGCATGGCGTTGACGCCGACGGACTTGCCCGAGCCGGTAGTACCGGCCACCAGCAGATGGGGCATCTTGCCCAGGTTCGCGACCACCGGGCCGCCGCCGATGTCCTGGCCGAGCGCCATGGTCAAAGGCGAGCTCTCCTGCTGGTAGCGGTCGGAGTCGATCACCTCGCGCAGGCGGATCATCGCCCGGTGCGGGTTGGGAATCTCGATGCCCACCGTGGGCCGGCCGGGAATCACCTCGACCACGCGCACGCTCTTGACCATCAGCGAGCGCGCCAGGTCCTTGGCGAGGTTGCTGATCTTCGAGACCTTCACGCCGGCGGCGGGCTTGATCTCGAAGCGGGTGATGACCGGGCCCGGCCAGGTATCGACGACTTCGGCCTTGACGCCGTACTCGCGCAGGCGCACCTCGAGCAGTTCGGCCATGTCGGCGAGCTGCTCTTCGGTGTAGTTCGGCTGATGCGGCTCCGGCGGGGTCAGAAGCTGCAGGCTCGGCACCTCGCCCTCGGGCTCCTCGAGGGGCTCGAAAGCCGGGCGCTGGCTCTGCAGGTGCTCGACGGTCCAGAGCGTCGGGCCGTTGTCCGGCTCCGGCTCGACGGGCTCCGAGGCGAAGGTGGGTTCCTGGCGCGCGACGCGCGGCTCCGGCGCGAGCTCCGGCTCGTCGTCCTCGTCCCATACCGGCTCCGGCACCACTTCCGGCACGCGCCGGGGCGGGGGCTCGACATCGGCGCGGTCGGCCGCGAGCGGTACGCCGAACGCGGGCGATGCGGGCGCTTCTTCGCGCGGTGCCTCTGGCGGCTCGCTGGCGTCTAGGGCGTCGGCTGCGGCATCGCTGTCATCGTCGATACCGTCGTTGTCGATATAGAAGCGCGCAGCGCTCACCGGTGCCTCGTCGCGCTTGTCGGCGCGCAGTGCCCAGGGCTGCGTGACCGGCGCGTCGTCCACCGGCGCGTCATCACGCTCACCGGCGGACCAGGGCGGCATCGCCGATGACTTTTCCTCGAGCGCCTGGGGCGGCTCGCTCGGCGCAGCGATCGGGTCGACGGCCGCCACGGGGGCGGGCTCGACGGCAGGTGGCTCGTCGCGAGCGGAGATCGCGAAGGCCTCGGCGCGCGGCTCGATGGCCGGCGCTTCGGGCTCACGCTCGAGAGGCGTCTCGGGTTGGATGGGTGTCTCGGGCTCGACGGGTTCGATGGGCGCCTCGGGCTCGATGGGCGCCTCGGGCTCGGCCGCTCGCTCGATGGTGGGCGCGGGCGTTTCGGGCTCGAGCGCCTCTGCGCGCTCGGGGGCCTCGGACGCTGCCGCGTCGTCGACCGACAGCGAAGGCTCGGCCTTGACCCGCTCGGCCTTGGCAGGCGCCACCGGCGCTGGTG
>NZ_JAMZBD010000445.1:0-2515 GCF_024158685.1 Halomonas sp. 707D4
GTGCGGTGGCCTGTGCTGCCGCCAAGGCGGCGCGGGCGGCGGCGAGCTCGGCATTCAGGCGCGCATTCTCCTGCTCGGCCTGCTCCACCTTGAGCTCGGCGTCCGCCACGGCGATCTCGAACGGGTCGGCCTTGAGGCGAAACAGCACATCCCCTTTGGCGACCTGCTGGTGATCGCGCACCACCACTTCGCTCACCGGCGCGCTCAGTTCCGGCGCGATGCGCGTGACCGGACGCAGGATGCGTGCTTCCGGCGTGATCGGCATGAAGCTGTCGGCGATGAGGAAATAGACGAACAAGAGGGCAAAGGCGGCCAGGGCCACCCTTACCCAGCGGGTAAAGCGCTGATCGGGGGTCATACGGGGCACTCGTTCAAAACTCGGCGGGGCCGGCTTCATCGGGGTTGATACGTTAGTCTAACAAACAATTAGCAAGCTAACAATAAAGCCCCCCATTGCCCCTTAATTCCACTGCCCTTGATTCCATTGTCCAAACTTTCATAGCGCCTATACGAAAAAGCCCCGCACTGGGCGGGGCCTTGGACCACGAACGCTCGCGAATCAGAACCGGTAGCGCAGGCCGACGCTTGCGGCGTCGAAGTCGTAGTCGGACTTGTCGAGATAGCGCATGTAGTCGGCGCCCACGGCGACGTTGGGGGCGATGTCCACCTCGGCACCGGCGCCGTAGGAGAAGCCGCTTTCACGGTCGATGTCGAAATCGACCTCGGTCATGCCCGCCAGGCCGTAGAGGCGAACGTTGGGGGCGATGGGCGCGATACCCTTGGCGTAGACGCCGGCCAGGTAGTCGAGCTTGGCGCCGCCGTCGGAGCCGCCGGTACCCAGGTGACCTTCCAGCGCGAAGTAGTCGTTGAACTGGGCGCCGCCGCGAAGGCGCAGGCCTACGTCGTCGCGCGAGGAGCCACGGTCCGGGTCCAGGTTCCAGAACATGGCATCGCCGCCGATGTAGCCTTCCGGGTAGCCAAAGGATTGCTGCGCCTGAGCGGATGCCGCGAAAGCACCCGAGCCGAGCAACAGGGCCGCGGAGGTGAGTGACAGGACGGTCATCTTCATAGGGGTAACCTCAGTTAAAAAACAGTGTTTCCTTACGCCGACCAAGTGTGGCCCAAGACGCTCGAAAACGCAAATCCTCAGCGCACCCGGGAAAGACCGAGCATCACGATCCCCCCGACCACTACCGCCCCACCCAGCAGTTGAACCGGCCCGAGCATCTGACCCAACACGAAATAACCGAACACCAGCGAGGCCACCGGTTCGATGTTCATGACCGGGGCGTTGCGCGCCATGTCGAGCCGCGGCACGAAGATGAACAGCGTCGAAAATCCCGCGCCATACAATAGCGCCAGAAGCCCGAGCCCCGTCCAGCCCGCCGCGTTCCCGGGCAGGTCCATGCCGCCGGGCACCGCGCCCAGCACCGCTCCCGCTATCATGGCGAAGAACACCGTCTGCATGGTGAGCAGGCTGCGAAGCGTGCTGCCCACCCCAGCCAAGCGGTGTTCGGTGATCCACAGCGCGCTTGCGAACACGAAGGCGGCGATCAGCCCGAAACCGATCCCGGCGAGCCACTCCGGGCCCATGGCCTCGGGCTGGGAGAGCCAGGCGGGAATGTCGAGAACCACGAGAAGCCCCACCAGGATGGTACCCATCACCAGGCACTGGCGAAGCGTGGGCCGCGGCCCGCCCAGCGCCCAGCTCAAGAGCGCCAGCTGAATGGGAAAGGTATTGACCAGCAGCAGCGCGATGACCACGGGAAGCCGTGCCACCGCCGAGTAGAGGCTCAAACTCTGCACGGTGATCAATAGCCCCACCGTCAGTTGCCAGGGCCAGGTGCCGCGCGGAAGCCACAGGCGCTTGCGTTGAAGGGCCACCAGCATGAGCAGGATCACGCACGCAACGCCGGAACGCGTCAGAATGGCCAACAAAAGCCCCGTGCCGTTGTCGAAGGCCAGACGCGCCGAAACGTGGTTGGCCGCGAACATGCTGCCCACGGTCAGCAGCAGGGCGATCGCCAGCGGGCGGGGCAGCGCGGAAGGGGCAGATGCGGACATGGCGTTGGATCGGCTCGCGTCGAGTTTACAAGAGGTCAGGAACGGCCATTTTACACGGTTGATCCACGCACTTAAGCGCTGATCGACGAACGATCGAAATGATATACTAACGTCTAATACGCTGACGCCAGGGAGGCGGACTTCCCTCGTCGCCACGACGTTTCACGTCGTCACAACACGAAGAAGGCTCATATGAACGCACCGGTGCTGGTGATCAACTGCGGCTCCTCCTCGATCAAGTACGCGCTGATCGATTCCACTCCCGAGACGCCGCGCCTGGCCGGCCTGGCAGAACGCCTGGGCACGCCCCAGGCGCGGCTCAAGGGCAAGAACAGCGCCGGTGACAGCTTCACCCAGGCGCTGCCCGGCGCCGACCATGCCAAGGCCCTGAACGCCATACTGGATCGGCTCGAGGGGCGCCTGCCCGTGGCGGTGGGCCATCGTATCGTCC
>NZ_JAMZBD010000446.1:0-2515 GCF_024158685.1 Halomonas sp. 707D4
CGTCCAGGTCGCCACCGCCCTGATGCTTGAAGGCGACCGCCAGCTTGCCGATATCGACGTGGGCCGGGCCGAGGTTCAGCGCCGCCATCGCCTCGACGATCGGGAAGGTGTCCTGGACCGAGAGCTCGGTGCCCTCGATCTTGCGCACGAAACGGTGGTCCTTGAGGATGCGGATGACCGACTTCTTGATCAGCGAACGCCCGAACATGGTGGCCACGACGTTGTTCTGGCGGTACAGCTTGCCGACCAGCGGAATCATCTGCTCGGCAAGCGCTTCGTCGCTTTGCCACTTCTGAAAGACGTTCTCGAGCGTTTGCTGACTCACGTAGGGCCCCTTTGCGTGGTGATGGTAATCAGCGCGTATTATCCAAAGCCCGCCTCTTCCCCGCAATCAAAGGATAGTCGCACGCCGTGTAGGGGTATTACACAACTGCCCATTTGACTACAAACACGAAACCGGGTTATGCGCGCGTCGCCCCTAACGAGCGCCGTGTCGTGTATGATTAAGCCTTTGTCCAGGCGCAAGACACGACTATGCCCTCTTTCACCCCGCTCGACCCGCCCGAGCCCCAAGGGGCTCGCGACACGCTCTACCTGACGGCCCCGCCCGGAAGCGCGCCGGCGTTGACGCTTGCCCGGATCGCCGATGACGCGCCCTTGCTGGTCATCACGCCCAGCACCGCCAGCGCCCAGCGGCTGGAGCAGGACCTGGCGTTCTACAGCCAGGTACCGGTGCTGCCCTTTCCGGACTGGGAGACGCTGCCTTATGACAGTTTCTCGCCGCACCAGGATATCGTCTCCGCCCGGCTGCGCACCCTGCGCCTTCTGCAGGATGGCTTGAAAGGCATCGTGCTGGTACCGATCAACACCCTGATGCAGCGCCTGCCGCCGGTCTCCTACATCGCCGGGCGCGTCATGACCCTCGAGGCCGGCGCGACCCTGGAGCGCGAGAGCTTTCGCGAATCGCTGTCGCGGGCGGGCTATCGCGCCGTGGAAACGGTTTATGAACCCGGCGAGTACGCCATGCGCGGCGCGCTGATCGACCTGTTCCCGATGGGTGTTCCCGATCCGATCCGTATCGATCTTTTCGACGACGAGATCGACACCCTGCGCCACTTCGACCCGGGCAGCCAGCGCTCCACGGAGAAGGTCGAGCGCATCGAGCTTCTGCCCGCCCACGAGTACTCGCTCAGTCGCAGCGCCATCGCCTGCTTTCGCGAGCATTTCGAGACCCTGTTCGACGTCGACCCGCGCCAGTGCCCGCTCTACAACGACGCGCTCAAGGCGATCCCCTCGCCGGGGCTCGAACACTATCTGCCGCTGTTTTTTGATGAGACCGCCTCACTGTTCGAGCACCTGACCCGAGACACCCGCGTGGCGCTGTTGCCCGGCGTGTTCGAGGCCGCAGAGCAGCACTGGCGCTCGATCGAGTCGCGCTATGAGAACCTCGGCGTCGACCCGACCCGCCCCCTTCTGCCGCCGCATCGCGCGTTTCTTCCGGTCAACGAGATCTTCTCGGCGATCAAGGAGCGCCCGCGCGTCGAGCTCGTCGAGGCGGAGAGCGACCAGCGCCATGCCCACGCGCCCAAGGCCCAGGCGCTGCCTTCGCTTGCCGTCAACGCCCGTGCCAAGGCGCCGCTCGGGGCGCTCGAAAGCTTTCTCGCCGAGCACGCCGAGACCCGCGTGCTGTTCGTGGCCGAATCCCGCGGCCGGCGCGAGGCGCTCGAGGAGCTTTTGGCACCGCTGCGCCTCGCGCTGCCCTACGTCGCCGGCTTCACGGCGTTTCTGGACAGCGAAGCCCGCACGGCGATCACCGAGAGCCCGCTCACCAGCGGCCTGTGGCTCGGTGACCCGTCGCTTGCGGTGATCAGCGAGACCGAGCTGTTCGGCGACGTGGTGCGCCAGAGCCGCCGCCAGGACAAGGCGACCGACGACAACGAGCTGGCGGTACGCCACCTGGCCGAGCTCAAGGAGGGCGCACCGGTGGTGCATCAGGCTCATGGCGTGGGGCGCTACCTGGGCCTCGAGGCTCTGGAAGCCGGTGGCCAGGCCAACGAGTTCCTGGCGCTCGAGTACGACGGGGGCGCCAAGCTCTACGTGCCCGTCGACAGCCTGCACCTGATCTCGCGCTACAACGGCGCCGACGACGAACACGCCCCGCTCAACAAGCTAGGCTCCGACCAGTGGGAGAAGGCGCGGCGCAAGGCCGCCGAGAAGATTCGCGATACCGCCGCCGAGCTTCTGGACATCTACGCCCGTCGCGAGGCCCGCGAGGGCACGGTCTACCAGGCACCGGACGAGGAGTACGCCCGCTTCGCGGCGAGCTTCCCCTTCGAGGAGACGCCGGACCAGAAGGCCGCCATCGAGGCGGTGATCGACGACATGGTCTCGCCCCAGCCGATGGATCGCGTGGTGTGCGGCGACGTCGGCTTCGGCAAGACCGAAGTCGCCATGCGCGCGGCGTTTCTGGCGGTGCAGTCCGGCCGCCAGGTGGTGGTACTGGTGCCCACCACCC
>NZ_JAMZBD010000447.1:0-2510 GCF_024158685.1 Halomonas sp. 707D4
GCTTTCGATCAGCACGCGCTCGAAGCTTGAAAAACCGCCGGTGGGCATTGCCGGGCTCCCGAAACGATAGGCGGTGGCAGGGCGGCGAGCCGCCGATGCCGCTTGGCTATCCTGGTTCTATAGTCAAAGATGTCCGCATGTTAAAGCCATGGGGGTTGCAAGTTTACCGTCAAGGGAAAATTAATGTCAGAGGGAGAAGCGCCAGGTGATCAACGTCGAGCGCAAGAACAGCTTCCAGCTGCGCCTGACCCGGCGACTGAAAGAGGAGACCTCGCATACGTTGGACGTCTACCTCTTCGTGCCCGGGGAGCTGGGGCTGAGCGCCCAGCTCGTCACCGAAGAGGCGTTCTTTCACAGCGCGATCCAGGTGTCGCGCACCTACTACAGCGACCAGTACCACCTGCCGCTGGTACACAGCCGCCTGGCGAGCCGTAACCGACTGGGCAGCGACTCCTACCGGCTGAGCCTGAGTCTCTACGCCTACCAGTACGTGGTCGCCCTGGAGCAGGCCACCCAGGCGATCTTGAGCGATGCCCGGGGGCTGCGCTTCGAGGCCAAGCGCGAGCCCACCGAGCAGGAGCACGAGAGCATCCAGGCGCTGCTCGAGAAGGTCGACGAGATGAGCAGCCTGAGCGAAGGCATCCTCAAGCGGCTGCGGCGCAACGAGCCCGGCGACGAGACGCTCTACAAGTACTTCGCCAACATCGACAACTACCTCTCCTGGCTGACCGAGCAGCAGCATCTGACGCTGCTCGCCCACCTGCCGCGCGGCGGCGTGTTCAATCCGCTGCGCAAGCAGCTCGTGGCGCTGTGCGAGGCACAGGGCGATTACCGACGCGAACGCGAGTACAACGCCGAGCGCGTCATGGCGGACCCTACGCGCATGTCGAACAAGATGCGCCTCTTGCGGCGACTGATCGAGTACCCCATCACCTTGAAGCAGACCTCCCAGGAGCTCGGCCAGGGCGAGCAGAAGGCGGTGAAGGCGCTGGCGACCGCCGTGGTGATGGTGTTCGTGATGCTCGGGGTGCTGCGCCTGCGCGACGTGGTGGGCGACATTCCGGCGCTGTTCGTGCTGGCCATGGCGCTGCTGTACGCCCTGCGCGAGGTGTTCAAGGACGACTTGCGCAACACCCTGTGGCGGGTGCTGCGCAAGGGGCGGCCCAAGTGGCGCCGCCAGTACCTGGACCCTACGCGCAACGCCCTGGTGGGGCGCCAGCTCGAGTGGTTCAACTACAAGCGCTTCTCCACGCTCGATGAGGAGATCCAGCAGCTTCGCCACCGAAGCGTGGTCCAGCGCGAGGAGCTGGTGCTGCACTATCGTTCGCGCTCGCGCATGTCGCCCACGCGCTTTCTGAGCGGCTACGAGCACACCCGGGAAACTCTGACGCTGGATATCTCGCTGCTCACCCGGCTGATGAGCAAGGGCAAGCACCATATCTACCGGCTCAAGGAGGGGCAGGCGGTGCGTGAAAGCGTCGAGCGGCGCCACCTGTTCAATCTGGTGATTCGCGAAACCGGCAGCGAAGACGAACCCCACCTGGCACGCTGGAAGGTCGTGGTCAGCCGCTCCGGCATCGTCGACGTCGAACGGGTCGACCGCCACGCCGCCAACGAAAAGCGCCCCTGAGGGCGCTCACGCTTCACGACTTGTCATTCACCACTCACGCCTTCACCCGCTCGATCGCCTCTTCGAGCTTTTCGACGCTGCGCTCGGTATGGTGCAGCTTGTCCAGGCCAAAGAGGCCTATGCGGAAGGTCGGGAAGTCGTCGCCCTCGTCGCACATCAGCGGCACGCCGCCGGCGACCTGGACGCCGGCATCGGCCAGCTTGCCGACGATGCCGCCATCCTCGGTGTAGCTGACCACCACGCCCGGCGCCTCGAAGCCTTCGGCGGCAACGCTTGCAAAGCCGTGGCGGGCGAGCATGGCGCGCACCTGCACCCCGAGCTCGATCTGCTCCTGCTTCACCTTGTCGAAGCCGTATTCGCGGGTCTCCTGCATGATGTCACGCAGTGTGGTGAGCGCGTCGGTGGGCATGGTGGCGTGGTAGGCGTGGCCGCCGTTCTCGTAGGCCTGCATGATGGCGTGCCACTTGCCCAGGTCGCAGGCGAAGCTGTTGCTCCGGGTGGCGTCGAGGCGCTCGACAGCGCGGCGGCCGAGCATCACCATGGCGCAGCAGGGCTGGCCGCTCCAGCCTTTCTGCGGGGCGCTGACCACCACGTCGATGTTCAGGTCCTGCATGTCGACCCACAGCGTGCCGGCGGCGATGGCGTCGAGCACGAACAGCGCCCCGACTTCGCGGGCGGCCTCGCCCACTTCGCGAATATAGGCATCCGGCAGCAGAATGCCGGCGGAGGTTTCCACCTGCGGGGCGAAGACCACGGCGGGTCTTTCCGTGCGGATGCGCTCGGCGACCTCGCTGGCCGGCACCGGGGCGAAGGGCGAGCGGGCATCGCCGCCGGCACGCTGTGGGTCGACATGCAGGACCTGAACATCGACGTGGTGGTC
>NZ_JAMZBD010000448.1:0-2498 GCF_024158685.1 Halomonas sp. 707D4
GGCCAGCTCCAGGTGCGCGGCACGCTCACCCTGGATGCCGGCGCGGTCAACGTGCTGCGCGAGAAGGGCTCGAGCCTGCTGCCGGTCGGCGTTCGCCAGGTGGAGGGCAGCTTCAAGCGCGGTGACATGGTGCTGTGCGTCGACGAGCAGGGCGGGCGCATCGCCAAGGGGCTGATCAACTACGGCGCCGAGGAGGCGCGTCGCCTCGCCGGCAAGCCCAGTCACCAGATCGAGGCGATCCTCGGCTTCGTCGAGGCCCCGGAGCTGATCCACCGCGACAACCTGGTCATCGTCTAGCGGCCTGGCAGCGGCAGCGGCACCTGGCGCGGCCAGTCGTCGGGCACGATGAACACCCGCTCCTCCTTGCCGTCCCATCCTCCTTCGGCCCTCAGCATCACCTGCTGGGGGCCGAAGCGTTCAAGGGCCTCGGTCAATGCCGGCAGCAGGCGCGATGGCGCGAGGAACGCGTCGTCACGAGGCGGCGCGAGCCAGAACGGCTTCTTCAGCCACGCCAGGCGCGCCGGCATGCGCTCTTTCAGCACCGTTTCCCAGTCGCTTGCATGGCACCAGAGCCCCCGCGCGTGGTGGGCGCTGGCCCCTGTCGGCGGGGGCAGCGGTGCGTGAAAGGGGTAGAAGAGCACGCCGGGCATCGCCAGGCGCCGGGTCAGCCCCTCGAGCCCCTCGTCGCCTGCGCCATCGCGGGGTGCCAGCAAGCGCCGCAGCGTGTCGCGGGCAAGCGGCGTGGCGGAGAGCGGCAGTTGATGGGCCACCAGGTGGGCGCACTTGCGCGCCAGACTGTCGAGCCCGCCGGGGCCGATCCAGCGGTCCTGGCCTTCGAGCGCCCCGGGGCCCTCGGGCAAGCCCAGGTAGAACTTGATCGCCACTTCCAGGTGGATCGGGGCGGGGTCGGCCAGCGTGCGATAGACCAGGTCCAGCTCGCCCAGCGTTCGCCGCTGCTGGCGTATCGCGACGTTGTGCGCCAGCAGCCGGGTGGCCGGGGCGCTGTCCAGCAGGAGCCGCCACAGCGCCTCGTGGTAGTGGCCCAGGCGCGTCGGGAGCTTGCCGGCCAGCGTGCGGGCGGCCTTCGCACGCCGCTCGTTCCAGCCCGGCGGCGTTGGTGCAAGCCCGAGCTCCGCGCGGCTCGGGCGGCCCTCGTAGCCGTCGAGGGCGACGATGTCCGGGGCGTCCAGCAGCCACGCCAGATCGTGCGCGATGGCCGTCTCGGGCGGCGCGGCAGGCGGTTCAGCGATGGCGTCAGTGCGCATGGCATCATCCTAAGGCGGCTTGTATCAGGCGAGGGCGAAACAAGCGCGGGCTGCTACGCTTTCAAGGCCCCCTCGCGGCAACGATCCCATCGATACAACGGAGTGTGTTCATGGCCAATGCGAAGACCAAGAAACAGAAAACCGCCAAGAAGGATGCGACCCGCCGCTCCCATGGTGAGGCCCGGGCGCTCTCCCCGCAAACCGGCGCGGCGCTTTTCGACGATGCCCGTTCGCGGCTCGAGGAGGTCTTCGAGGCGCTCGACGTCCATCCGGACGCGCGTTCGCGCCTCATGCAGCCGGCATTGTCGCTGCAGGTGAGCGTGCCGGTGCGCATGGACGACGGCCGCCTGCAGACGTTTCCTGCCTGGCGCGTGCAGTACGACGTGAGCCTGGGGCCGGCCAAGGGGGGCGTGCGTTTTCACCCGGACGTCAACCAGCACGAGGTCACCACCCTGAGCTTCTGGATGGCGGTGAAGTGTGCGGTCGTGGGGCTGCCCTTCGGCGGCGGCAAGGGCGGCGTGCAGGTCGATGCCAAGGCGCTTTCGTCGCTGGAGCGCGAGCGCCTGGCGCGAGGCTACGTTCGCGCCATCGCCGACGTCATGGGGCCGGATCGCGACATCCCCGCGCCGGACATGAACACCGATGCCGAGGTGATGGGCTGGATGATCGACGAGTACGAGCATATCCTGCGCGCCCGGGCGCCGGCGGCGATCACCGGCAAGCCGCTGTCGCTGGGCGGCTCGCAAGGCCGCGTCGAGGCCACCGGTCACGGTGCGCTCGCCGTGCTCGACCTGTGGGTCGAGCAGGAGAAGCGCAAGCCCGAGGAGACCACCGTGGCGGTGCAGGGCTTCGGCAACGCGGCCTACCACTTCGCCCGCGAGGCCGCCGCGCGCGGCTACCAAGTGGTGGCGGTGTCCGACTCCAGCGGCGGTCTCTACAAGAAGGAGGGGCTCGATATCGATGCGGCCAAGAAGGCCAAGCAGAAGCACGGTGAGCTCGCCAAGTGCCGCCAGGGCAAGCGCATCGAGGGCGACGAGCTGCTTGCCCTCGAGGTCGACGTGCTCGCCCTCGCCGCCATGGAGAACCAGATCACCGAGGCCAACGTCGGCGCCGTCAACGCCGGGATACTGCTCGAGATCGCCAACGGCCCGGTCACCAGCGACGCCGACGCCGCGCTCGAGAAGCGCGGCATCGACGTGCTGCCGGACGTGCTGGCCAACACCGGCGGGGTGA
>NZ_JAMZBD010000449.1:0-2493 GCF_024158685.1 Halomonas sp. 707D4
GATGATCCGGTCGGCGCGATCTCGGTGCACGGCGTGGTGGGCATCTGGGGCGTACTGGCGGTGCCGTTCACCAACACCGATGCTTCCTTCGGCGCGCAGCTGATCGGTATCGTCGGCATCTTCGCCTGGGTATTCGCGACGAGCCTGGTGGTGTGGCTGATCCTGAAGGCCATCATGGGCATTCGCGTCAGCGAAGAAGAGGAGTACGAAGGCGTGGACATCGCCGAGTGCGGCCTCGAGGCCTACCCGGAGTTCAGCGTCAAGAAATAAGCCTTCCGGGCACCCGTCAGCGCCCCTGGCCTCCCCTTCGCGGGAGGCCTTTTTATTCTCCGGCGGGAGCGGTGTATGCTTAAGGGGAACAGGGCGCGTTTGGCCTCCAGTGACCTTCGCTTACCCAGATAATAACGGGCTACAAGTTAAAGGATGTCGCAATGAAACTGATCTCAGCCATTATCAAGCCGTTCAAGCTTGATGACGTACGCGAATCCCTGTCGGACATCGGCGTGCAGGGCATCACCGTGACGGAAGTGAAGGGCTTTGGCCGCCAGAAGGGGCACACCGAGCTCTACCGGGGCGCCGAATACGTGGTCGATTTTCTGCCCAAGGTGAAGCTCGAGGTCGCCGTCGACGACGAGCTGGCCGAGCAGGTGATCGAGGCGATTACCCAGGTCGCCAACACCGGCAAGATCGGTGACGGCAAGATCTTCGTGATGCCGCTGGAGCAGGTGATCCGTATCCGTACCGGCGAGACCGGCAAGGACGCGGTGTGAGTCGCACGTTCGCCTGACGGCGCCACGAAAAAGCCCCGTACTCGTCGAGTACGGGGCTTTTTTGCATGCGAGGGTCTATTTTTCGACGAAGGCGCGCTCGATCACGTAGTCGCCGGGTTCGCCCATGCGCGGCGAGATGTTCATGCCCAGCTCGTCGAGCAGGGCGCTGGTGTCGTCGAGCATCGCCGGGCTTCCGCAGATCATCGCACGGTCCTGGCGCGGGTCGATGGGCGGAAGGCCCGTGTCCGCGAAGATCTTGCCGCTCTTGATGTGATCGGTCAGCCGGCCCATGGTGTGGAACTCTTCGCGGGTGACCGTCGGGTAGTAGACGAGCTTCTCGGCGACCTCTTCGCCCAGATACTCGTGGGCGGGCAGCTCCTTGGTAATGAAGTCGGCGTAGGCCAGCTCGGAGACTTCACGCACGCCGTGCACCAGCACCACTTTCTCGTAACGCTCGTAGACTTCCGGGTCCTGGATCAGGCTCATGAACGGCGCCAAGCCCGTACCGGTGGAGAGCATGTAGAGATTGCGCCCGGGCAGCAGGTCGTCGCACACGAGCGTGCCGGTGGGCTTTCTGCTGACCATGATCTGATCGCCTACCTTCAGGTGCTGCAGGCGCGAGGTGAGCGGGCCGTCCGGCACCTTGATGCTGAAGAACTCGAGGTGATCCTCGTAGTTGGGGCTGGCAATGGAGTAGGCGCGCATCAAGGGCTTGCCGTCGACTTCCAGGCCGATCAACACGAACTGGCCGGTCTTGAAGCGCAGGCTGCGCTCGCGGGTGGTGCGAAAGCTGAACAGCGTATCGTTCCAGTGATGGACGCTCAGCACTTCTTCCAGGGCAAACTTGCTCATGACGACTCCTCGAGATGCGAACACCCTGTCAATGGAAAGGCATTCGCATTCAATATTCTAGAAAAGAATAAAAGAACGTTGACGTTGATGTGAGCAAGTCTAAATAGTCGCGTCTTATCTGTTAAGCCAATTATACTGATAATCCTTATCTGCAAAATCGATATAGGCCCTACCATGCATTACACCCTGCGCCAGCTCGAGGTCTTCGTCGCCGTGGCCCAGCACGAAAGCGTCTCCCAGGCGGCGCGCTCGCTCGCCATGTCGCAATCCGCCACCAGCACGGCGCTGACCGAGCTCGAGCGTCAGTTCGACTGCCAGTTGCTCGACCGCCTCGGCAAGCGCTTGAAGCTCAACGCGCTGGGCTTTCAACTGCTGCCCAAGGCGGTGGCGCTTCTCGATCGCGCCGAGGAGATCGAGGAGCTTCTGCGCGGACAAAATGGCGTGGGGGCGCTGGAGGTCGGCGCGACGCTGACCATCGGCAACTACCTGGCCACGCTTCTGATCAGCGACTTCATGCAGCGCTACCCGGGCAGCCGCGTACGGCTGGCCGTGCGCAATACGCGTCACATCATCGATGGCGTACGCCAGCACGCGCTGGACCTGGGCCTGATCGAGGGCCAGTGCGACGACGAGATGATCGTCAGTCAGCCCTGGGTCGAGGACGAGCTGTGCGTGTTCTGCTCGCCGCGCCACCCCTTGGCCGGGCGCGCGCATCTCGAGCTCGAGGAGCTGCTGCGCGAGGACTGGATCATGCGCGAGGAGGGCTCCGGCACGCGCATGACGCTCGAGCACGCCGCGCGCCATCGCCGAAGCCGCTTCAATACGCTTCTTGAACTCGAGCACACCGAGGGCATCAAGCGTGCGGTGGAAT
>NZ_JAMZBD010000450.1:0-2485 GCF_024158685.1 Halomonas sp. 707D4
CCCTCGGGCCGCTGGTGGGCGGGGCGCTGCTGGAGCATTTCTGGTGGGGGTCGGTATTTCTCATCAACGTGCCGGTCATGCTGGTGGTCGCGCCCACCGTGTACGCGCTGCTGCCTCGGCGCGAGGTCGTCACCCCGGCGCAGTGGAACCTGGGTCAGGCGCTGATGTTCATCATTGGGCTCATCGCGGTGGTCTATGCCCTGAAGACGGCCATGAACGCGCAGCAGGCGTGGTGGCACACCGGGCTCGTGCTCGCCCTGGGGCTGGCGCTGCTGGTCGGGTTCGCCCGGCTGCAGCTGCGCTCGCCTAGGCCGATGCTGGAGCTTTCGCTGTTTCAGCATCCTGCCATCGTGGCGGGCATGCTCATGGCCCTGGTGGTGTCCGGCTCCCTTGCCGGGGTGGAGTTGACCCTGGCCCAGGAGCTTCAGTACGTGCTCGGCAAGACCCCGCTGCAGGCCGGGCTCTTCATGATACCGATCATGGCAGCGGCGGCCTTGGGCGGGCCAGTGGCGGGGTATCTCTCCCAACGCTATGGCCTGCGGCGCGTCGCCTGCACCTCATTAGGGTGCTCGGCGCTGGCGCTGGCCTATCTGTCCCGGGCGGACTTCCACGATCCCGGCCTTCTCGTACCCCTGGCGTTGGCGGTGCTGGGGTTGGCCCTCAGCATCGGGCTAACGGCCTCCTCGATTGCCATCATGGGGGCGGTCGAGGCGCGCCAAGGGGGGGCAGCCGGGGCGCTGGAGGCCACGAGCTACGAGCTGGGCACCGGGCTTGGCATCACGCTGTTCGGGGTATTCATGGCCAGTGTCTACCGCCGTTCGGTGGCACTTCCCGCCTCGCTGGAGAGCGATCTTGCCGCCCAGGCCGGCCACTCGATCAGCGACAGCATCGTGGTGGCTCAGGGGCTCGAGGCGGACACTGCCGAGGCGGTGCTTGCCGCCGCCCGGGACGCCTTCTCGACCACCCATTCGACGCTGTTGATGAGTGCGGCGGTGATCATCGCCTTGTTGGCTCTCGGGGTGTATGTGATGCTCGGGTACACCCGCATTAAGGTGCCGGCTCAAGAGTGATGAATGGCCGTCATGTTGGTTCACTCGAACCGCTCTTGAGGGTTAATATGAATACTAATCATCACAAGATGAAATTAAGGCATTTTTGTTCATGATCAGGTTCCGGTATAAACCCTCTACACGCTCGCCGACCGCCTCTCCGGCAACGACGGCATGAGGCAAGCAGCGATATCGGTTTTAACGACGGGAGCCAGGTGACCATGAGCAGTGATCTCGCCTTTAGCATCAAGCAGATTCGCTTCGACGAGGAGTACCGCCCGTCGAGCAATACGCGCATCACCACCAACTTCGCCAATCTGGCGCGGGGCGAGAAGCGCCAGGAGAACCTGCGCAACACGCTGGACATGATCAACAACCGCTTCAACGCGCTGGTGCAGTGGGACAACCCGGAAGGCAACCGCTACCGCGTCGAGCTGGATATTGTCTCCGTGGACATGGCCGTGGGCGGCGAGGGCGCGCCGTTCCAGATCATCGAGATCCTCAAGACCCGCTTCGTGGATACCCGCACTGGTCGCCGTATCGAGGGCATCGTCGGCAACAACTTCTCCTCCTACGTGCGCGATTACGACTTCAGCGTGCGCCTGCCGGCCCACAACAAGGGCCAAACGGGCTTCAGCGTGCCGGAGGATTTCGGCGAGCTGCACGGCAACCTGTTCAAGCGCTTCGTGGCCTCCGCCGAGTACCAGGCGCACTTCGAAAAGCCGCCGGTGATCTGCCTGAGCGTGTCGGACACCAAGGTGTACCACCGTACCGAGAACCGACACCCGGTGCTGGGCGTGGAGTATCGCCCCAACGAGTCGTCGCTCACCGAGCAGTACTTCAAGAAGATGGGCCTCGAGGTGCGCTACTTCATGCCGCCGGGAAGCGCGGCGCCGCTGGCGTTCTACTTCGCCGGGGATCTGCTCAACGACTACACCAACCTGGAGCTTGCAGGCACCATCAGCACCATGGAGTCGTTCCAGAAGATCTATCGCCCTGAGATCTACAACGCCAACGCGGCGGCGGGCAACGTCTACCAGCCGAATTTGAAGAACCCGGACCACTCGCTGACCCGGATCGTCTACGACCGTGAAGAGCGCAGCCAGCTGGCCGCCGAGCAGGGCAAGTTCGCCGAGGAGCACTTCATCAAGCCCTACCAGGCGGTGTTCGAGCGCTGGGCCGCCGGCGCCCCGGCATGAGCCGCCCTGGCACTGACGGCAACTGATACACGACCCTGATTTGAAACCGCTGACGGACCGATGACCATGAGCAAACTTCTCCCCACTTCCTCTGCGGGCAGCCTGCCCAAACCCACCTGGCTCGCCGAGCCGGAAACCCTTTGGTCGCCCTGGAAGCTCGAGGGCGAGGCGCTCGTCGAGGGCAAGCAGGACGCGCTTCGTGTGGCGCTCCAGGAGCAGGCGGGCATCGATATCGTC
>NZ_JAMZBD010000451.1:0-2480 GCF_024158685.1 Halomonas sp. 707D4
ATCCTGACCACCGACACCCGCGCCAAGGGCGCGACCGCGACGGGTACCATCGACGGCCAGGCGTTCCACATCAACGGCATCACCAAGGGCTCGGGCATGATCAAGCCCAACATGGCCACCATGCTGGGGTTCGTGGTGAGCGACGTCACCATCGAGAAGTCGCTGCTGGCAAGGCTTCTGCGCGAGACCGTGGATCTCTCGTTCAACGCCATCACCGTCGACAGCGACACCTCGACCAACGACGCCTGCATACTGGCGGCGACCAACACCGGCGTGCGCATCGAGACCGATGAGCAGATCGCCACCTTCAAGGCCGCCCTGCAGGAGGTGATGACCTCGCTTGCCCAGATGATCATTCGCGACGGCGAGGGGGCGACCAAGTTCGTGACCCTGGAGGTCGTCGGTGCCGAAAGCCGGGCCGAGGCGCTCGACGTCGCCTTCACCGTGGCCCACTCGCCGCTGGTGAAGACCGCGCTCTACGCCAGCGATGCCAACTGGGGACGTATCCTCGCCGCGGTCGGCCGCGCGCCGGTCGAGCGTTTCGACGTCAGCCGCGTGGTGATCGACCTGGGCGATGTTCGCCTGGTGGAAAACGGCGGGCGCGCCGCCGGCTACTCCGAGGCCGCGGGTAGCCGGGTGATGGGTGAGGAAGAGATCACCATTCGTATAGACCTGGGGCGGGGAGAGGCGCGGGCCACCGTGTGGACCTCGGATCTCTCTCACGACTACGTGTCGATCAACGCCGACTACCGTAGCTGAGCCGGTCGGGCTCGACTCGGTGGTGGCGTTGTCGAACCTTCGGCCCCCGTGCAGTCAAGCGCTGACGACGCCAGCGCTCCAATGTGGAAAAGACGTAATGAATGTAAAGGTAAAACGGCGGGTTCACGTGGCCGCTGCGGCCATCGTGAGCGCCGACAAGCAGCAGGTGCTGATCGCGCGCCGCCCCTCCAACGTGGATCACGGCGGACTGTGGGAGTTTCCCGGCGGCAAGCTAGCGCCTTACGAGACCGGTCTCGAGGGGCTCAAGCGCGAGCTTCACGAGGAGCTGGGCATCGAGATTCGCCGCGCCCAGCCCTTGATCCGCGTTCACCACGAGTACAGCGACAAGCATATCCTGCTCGACGTCTGGCAGGTGCACGAGTTCGCCGGCGAGCCCTTCGGCCGTGAAGGCCAGGCGGTGCGCTGGGTGCCGATGGAGGAGCTGGTCAGCTATCCCTTCCCGGCGGCCAACCTACCGATCTTGCGCGCGGTGATGCTGCCGACCGAATACCTGATCACCGGTGAGGAGGCGGACGACGAGCGCTTCGCGGCGCTGCTCGAACGGGCCTTGAAAGAGGATGGCGTGCGCCTGGTCCAGCTGCGCGCCAAGGGGCTTTCGAAGGACGCTTACGTGGCGCGCGCCGAGCGCTCGCTCGCGCTGTGCCGCGATTACGGCGCGAAGCTTTTGCTCAACGGCGAGCCTGAACTGCTCGAGCGCGTCGATGCCGATGGCATCCACCTGACCAGCGAGCGGCTGATGAACCTGGAGCGCCGGCCGATCGCCGAAGGCAAGTGGCTCTCCGCCTCGACCCATAACCAGGCCCAGCTCGAGAAGGCGGCGAGTCTGGGGTGCGATTTCGTCACCCTGTCGCCGCTGCGCACCACGCCCTCGCACCCGGAAGTCGCGCCCATGGGCTGGCACGATTTCCAGCAGCTGGTCGAGCGTGCCGGCATGCCGGTGTTCGCCCTCGGCGGCATGACCCGCTTCGACGCCAACCACGCCCGCGCGGTGGGCGCCCAGGGCATCGCCTCGATTCGCGATTTCTGGAAGTAGCCGCGCCGTGAAACGAAAACGCCGGAGCCCTGGGGCTCCGGCGTTTTTTGTGCGCGGTCAGTCGCGGTAACGGCGGGTCAGGTCGCCGTAGGCGTCCACGCGGCGGTCGCGAA
This sequence comes from Halomonas sp. 707D4, assembly GCF_024158685.1. Lineage (NCBI taxonomy): Bacteria > Pseudomonadati > Pseudomonadota > Gammaproteobacteria > Oceanospirillales > Halomonadaceae > Halomonas > Halomonas sp. 707D4. Next base: position 1,927 of record NZ_JAMZBD010000451.1, read on the forward strand.
GGTAGGGCCAGATGCGCCGGGTGTGCTCGCTCTTGGCCATGTCGAGGGTGACCACCAGCTGCTCGGCCTCGGTGCCGGCGTGGGCCAGGAACTCGCCCTGAGGGCCGCAGACGAAGCTTCCTCCCCAGAAGTCGATGCCGGCGCCGACGCCGGAGTGATCCGCCTCGAAGCCGACCCGGTTGGCGACCAGTACCGGCACGCCGTTGGCTACGCCGTGGGCGCGCTGGATCAACGTCCAGGCCTCTTTCTGGCGACCCTTTTCGGCGTCGTCGTCCTGCGGGTCCCAGCCGATGGCGGTGGGGTAGAGCAGAAGCTCCGCGCCGGCCAGCGCCATGAGACGTGCCGCTTCCGGATACCACTGATCCCAGCACACCAGCACCCCGAGCCGGCCGACGGAGGTGTCGATGGGCGTGAAGCCTTCGTTGCGCTGCTCGTCGGCGTCGCCCGGGGTGAAGTAGAACTTCTCATAGAAGCCCGGATCGTCGGGAATGTGCATCTTGCGGTACTGGCCCACGCGCCCGCGTGCGCCGTCGAAGACCACGGCGGTGTTGTGG
>NZ_JAMZBD010000452.1:0-2475 GCF_024158685.1 Halomonas sp. 707D4
GTCCCAGGCAAAACCCTGCAGCGGCGCCGCGTCGCTGCCGCCCAGGGGCAGGGCGTCATCGGGCAGACTGAACACGTAGCGGTGCCACATCAGGGCCTCGAAGCGCTCGGGAAGATCGAACGGGCTCTCCGGCGCCAGGGTCACCGCGTGCCAGCCGGTCTCGGGATAGGTGCCCGGGGCGATGACCGCCTCCAGCGCCTCGGCGATCCACAGCGCCCCGAGGCCCACCCCCAGGATGGGGCGCTGACCGTCCAGGTAGCGATTGATGAGTTTCTTCTCCGCCCTGGCCCAGGGGGGCGGTTCCTGGACGAACGCCTCCGGGCCGTCGAGCAGGATCAGCGCGTCGCATTCGCCCGGGCGCGGCGTCAGCTCGCCGTCGAAGAGATGAAAGATGGTGTAGCTGTGGCCCATGCTGTCGAGCCAGTCGGTCAGGCGTGCGGGGCCGTGGTCAGGGCCGTGCTGTAGCAGATGGATATGCATGGTACTCTCCTCGCCGGCCGGTTTCGCGAACTCACTTCGCGGTTGCAAGACGATAGTAACGCGTTTATTTCATCAACATAAAGGCTCAGGAAATCAATATGGTGGCCAAAGCCCCCGGATTCTACCAACGACTTCAAGCGCTGCCGTCGACCGCCCAGCAAGCCTTCATGGCAGCGCTTTGCGAGCGCTTGATGCCCAACTACGCGCTCTTCGAGCAGACCACCGGCCAGGGCGACAGCCATACACTGAGGGTGGTGCTCGATCTCGTGTGGGAGCGCCTCACCGTGCCCGGCGCGAGCATCGACTTCGCCCGTCAGGCGGAGAAGCTCGCCGAGTGTGAACCGCCCGCCGACGACGAGAGTTTCGGCGCCCGGCGGGCCCTCGACACGGTGGTCTCGATCACCGCGCTGCTCGATACGCTGCAGGGCGATGGCGGCGAGGCGGTGCTCGACGTCAGCCGCACCTCGCGCGCCGGGGTACGCGCCTTCATCGAGCTCACCGAAGGCGAGGTGGATGCCCAGAAGCTCGCGCTGATCATTCGCGACCATCCGCTGATGGAGGACGAGAACGACTTCCAGGACGCAGTGCTCGAAGCGGTCAGCGAACCCCTCGACAAGGCCGCACTCAAGGAGCTGCGTCGGCTAGGGCGCAACGGTGGCGTGAGCAACCTGGGGCTCAGCCTGGACGACGATTGAGCCTCGAAAAAGTCGGCGCGTAACGTCGCCGGCAGGCTAGAAGCGCACGCCCGCGGTGATCATCATGCCGGCGGTGCCGAACATGATCAGGTCGGTTTCGAAGCCGCGCCACTCGAGGCCGATGCTCGGCAGCGCCGCCGGGGCGATCTCGAAGCGGTTGAAGGGGATCTTGTCGCGGTACTCGCCCTTGTAGCCCTTGAGCGCTCCGGCGGTCAGCTTGGCGCGCAGGCGCACGCCGCTTTCGAGTGTTGCCAGCGGAAACTCGCGCCCGGCGTAGACGTACCAGGTGGGCTGATCGAAGGAGTTCTTGAACCAGGCCGCCCCCGTCAGCCAGCGCTCGGGGTTGTGAAGCTCCACGCTGATCAGGTTCTGCCGCTCGGTGTGCTCCGGGTCGGGGCTGAAGTGGCGGGTCAAGAGGCTGGTCTGTACCAGACCGTGGTCGAAGGCCAGGGTAGGCGGCCAATCGGCCTGGGCCTTGGCGGCTAGCGCAAGGCTCAGGGCCACGCCCAACGTTCCCGCCAGGCGCGGGCGTTTGAATCGCATGAGAAGCTCCAGAAACGCAAAAGGGGGGAGAGGCCATCGGCGCGGTCGCGCCGATGGCCGAGGGCATGGCCCTCTTAGAGGCGCATCTCGATGCCGCGTTCCGCCATGAAGCGCTTCGCTTCGGGAATGGTGTATTCGCCGAAGTGGAAGATGCTCGCTGCCAGCACCGCATCGGCGCCGCCTTCGAGCACGCCGTCGACCAGGTGCTCGAGGCTGCCCACCCCGCCGGAGGCGATCACCGGCACGCTCACCGCCTCGGAAATCGCCCGGGTGACGCCCAGGTCGAAGCCGCTCTTGGTGCCGTCGCGGTCCATGCTGGTTAAAAGCAGCTCGCCGGCGCCCAGCGCCACCATCTTCTTCGCCCACTCGACGGCGTCGAGCCCCGTCGGGCGGCGCCCGCCGTGGGTGAAGATCTCCCAGCGCGGCGACTCGCCATCGGTGGAGACCTTCTTGGCGTCGATCGCCACCACGATGCACTGGCTGCCGAAACGCTCGGCGGCCTCGAAGACGAAGTCCGGATTGGTCACCGCGGCGGTGTTGATCGACACCTTGTCGGCGCCGGCGTTGAGCATGGTGCGAATGTCCTCGCAGCTGCGAATGCCGCCGCCCACGGTGAGCGGGATGAACACTTCGCCGGCGATGCGCTCGACCATCTCGACGGTGGTGGCGCGCTCGTCGGAGCTTGCGGTGATGTCGAGAAAGGTGATCTCGTCGGCATTCGTGACGCCGGCGACCCGGTGGAGGTGGCCAAGCGCTA
>NZ_JAMZBD010000453.1:0-2456 GCF_024158685.1 Halomonas sp. 707D4
CAGGTGCTCAACCTTTTGATGGACGCCCAGCGCGAACGCCATCTAACCTATCTGTTCATCACCCACGATCTGGCGGTGGTCGAGCACTTCGGCACCCGGGTGGCGGTGATGTATCTGGGCACGGTGTGCGAGGTGGCGACCACCGCGACACTCTTCGACAAGCCCCGCCATCCCTACACCCAGGCGCTGCTGTCGGCGATCCCCAGGCTCAAGGACGACCGGCCCCAGCACATTCGCCTGTCCGGCGAGGTGCCCACACCGGTGAATCTGCCCAGCGGCTGCGTCTTCCACGGCCGCTGCCCGCACGCCAACGCGCGCTGCAAGCAGGAGATCCCGGCGCTGGTTACCCAGACGGACGGCACACGCGTCGCCTGCCACGGTGTCGAGGAGGGCCGGCTATGAGCCGGCCCTTCACCGGCGGCAACGCCGCATCATCAAGAGGAACGGCATGGAACTTCGCTGGCTAGAAGACTTCATCGCCCTGGCCAGAACGCGGCACTTCTCTCGCGCCGCCGACGAGCAGCACGTCACACAGCCGACGTTCTCGCGGCGCATCAAGCTCCTGGAAGAAGAGATGGGCGTGACGCTGATCAACCGCCAGACCCTGCCGCTGTCGCTGACGCCGGCGGGCGAGGAGTTTCTGACCCTGTGCGAGCAGATCACCGACCGGGTGCGCCTGACGCGTGACCGGGTACGCGAGATCAATGCCGGTCAGCAGCGGCGCATCATGGTCGCCGCACCGCAAAGCCTGTTGCCGCACTTTCTGCCGGAATGGCTGTCGGGCATCGGCTGGCAGGAGCGTATCCAGCCCTATCTTCGCGCCACCGGCTGGGTGGCGAGCGACTACTTCCAGGCGCTGTCGCGCGCCGAGTGCGACCTGGCGATCTGCTACTGGCCCGTGGGGCGGTGCGACCTGGATATCGATACCCGCGCCTGCGTGCACCGGGTCATCGGCTTCGAACGGCTGATTCCGGTCACTGCGCCCACCGACCAGGGCGAGCCCACCACCCAGCTTCCCGGTACCTATCAGCAGCCGGTCCGCTGGCTCGCCTATCCCAAACGGGGGCTACTGGGCTCGGCGGTGAAGGCGCACCTGGCGAGACTGTCGCAAAGCTCCTACCTTAGCCCCCAGAGCGAGAACCTCTACGCTGCGGGCATCAAGGAGCTGGTGCTGCTGGGCTACGGCATGAGCTGGCTGCCCGAGCGCAACGTCGCAAGCGAACTCGCCAGCGGCGCACTGGTGCGTGCCGGCGACAGACGCTGGGACGTGCCGATGGAGCTGCGCCTGTATCGCCACCAGAGCCAGCACCACGCCGAACTCGAGAAGCTCTGGAGCGAGCTTCCATCGCTTCGCCTATAAAGGATCGACATGTCCAACCCATTGTTTGACCTTCAGCACGACCACCTGCAGCACCTGCAGAACGCCTATGCCGAGACGCTGACCCGTGAAGGCTTCGACAGCCTGGCGATCTACAGCGGCCACGCCGATGCCTTCTTCGCCGACGATCACGCCCCGGCCTTCCAGAGCTACGGCCACTTCATGCACTGGGTCGGCATGGCGGACATCCAGCGCAGCTGGGTGATCATCACGCCCGGCCAAAAGCCCGCCCTGCTGCTGCATGCGCCGAACGATTTCTGGCATCTCACCACCGTGCTGCCCGACGAGCCCTGGGTGGAGGCCTTCGACATCACGCTCTGCCCCGAGCCGCCCTTGCCGCAGATGACCGGCCGCGCGGCGGCGATCGGCGACATCGAGCGACTCAGTGACGAGCAGCGCCAGGCGCTCGGCGCCGAGGCGATGCCCGAAGGGCTAATCAAGGCGCTCGACGAGCTGCGCATGACCAAGACCGACTACGAAGTGGCCTGCCTGCGCGAAGCCAACCGGCTGGCCATGGCGGGCCACCACGCCGCGAAAGCGGCGTTCATCGGCGCCAGCGCCGAGCTCGACATCCAGCTCGCCTACCTAGGGGCCAGCCGCCAGCGCGAGTCGAAGGTGCCCTACCAGAACATCATCGGATTGAACGGCCACGCCGGCGTGCTGCACTACCAGCACTACGACGTGAGCTCGCCGCCCCTGCGCCATAGCCTGCTGGTCGACGCCGGCCACCGCTTTCGCGGCTACTGCGCGGACATCACCCGCACCCACGTGGGGCCGGACGCGCCGGAAACCTTCGCTGCGCTGGTGGTGGCCATGCATGGCCTGAAAGACGAGCTGGTTCGCGCCATCGCCCCGGGAGTCGACTATCTTGCGCTGCACGACACCATGCATCGCCGGCTGGCGGACATCCTGGTGAGCTTCGAGCTCTATCTCGACAGCGCCGAAAGCGCCGTCGAGCAGGGTGTGACCCGCGCCTTCTGCCCGCACGGGCTCGGCCACTCGCTGGGCCTGCAGGTGCACGACGTGGCCGGGCTCAGAACGCCCGAAGGCGAGCCCAACCCTGCGCCCGCCAAACACC
>NZ_JAMZBD010000454.1:0-2434 GCF_024158685.1 Halomonas sp. 707D4
GAGCATTCGAACGGAAGTGGCGCGCCTCGAGACGCTCGGCGCGGCGGGGATCAAGGTTCCCGAGCTTCTGGCTCACTCCCCTCGCGCGCTTTTGCTGGCGGACGCCGGTACGCCCGTGGCCCCTGCCGCCACGCTCCTGGATCGCCTGAAAGCCGCCACCCATGGAAGCGACGTCGATCGTCTCATCGGGTTGGGGGTCGCGGCGCTCATCGACGTGCATCGACGCGAGTGCTACCTGAGCGAAGCCTTTGCTCGCAACATCCTGCTGGTCGATGACGAGGTCGTCTTCATCGACTTCGAGACCGACCCTGGCTCTGTGCATACGCCCGTCGACTGCATGGTGCGCGACTGGTACTGCCTGATCTTCTCGCTCTACGGCAAGTTCTCGAAATCGCCCCTCCAGCGCGAGCGGCTGACACCAGTACTCGTTGCGGCTCTGCATCGGGAGCGGGCGGACGTGCGCGAGCGTTTCACGGCCCTGCTGCCGCCGCTCCTGAGGCTCAAGGCGATTCCTTTCAAGCGCCTGGGCAGTGATGGCCGCAAGATCCACCAGACCCTCGTCGCGCTGGCAGCGCTGCACGAGCAACTGACATGAGACACCCGATGCCCGACTACTCCCCTTCCCGGCTGGTCATCCTCGACCGCGACGGCGTCATCAACCAGGACTCCGACGACTACGTCAAGAGCCTCGACGAGTGGCTTCCCTACCCTACCTCGATCGAGGCGATCGCCCGCCTGGTGCGTGCCGGCTTCGACGTGGCGGTCGCCACCAACCAGTCCGGCATCGCGCGCGGCTACTACAGCGAGGCGACGCTCGCCGCTATGCATCGAAGGATGATCGAACTGGTGGAAGAGGCCGGCGGACGGTTCGTGCACATCGCTCATTGCCCTCACGGCCCGCAGGACGATTGTGCTTGTCGCAAACCCCTGCCCGGCCTGCTTCTCGAGATCCAGCAGGCGCTGAGACTCCCCTCCCTCGAGGGCAGCTGGATGGTGGGCGATAGCCTGCGCGACCTGCAGGCCGGCGAAGCGATGGGCTGCCATGGCGTGCTGGTGAAGACCGGCAAGGGACAACGCACGCTCGAAAAGGGCCAGGGACTCGACAAGACTCGCGTCTTCGACGATCTGGCGGGCTTTACCGACTGGCTCTGTCGGCAGGGCTGAGCCAAAAAAAAGCGCCGCGTTAAACGCGGCGCTTTTGCATGTTTCACGTGAAACACGTCATACGTCGAGGTTGGCCACCAGCGCATTGGTCTCGATGAAGTCGCGGCGCGGCTCCACTTCGTCGCCCATCAGCGTGTTGAACATCATGTCCGCCGCGACGGCGTCCTCGATGGTCACGCGCAGCATGCGACGACTGTCCGGGTCCATGGTGGTTTCCCACAGCTGATCCGGGTTCATCTCGCCCAGCCCCTTGTAGCGCTGCACGGAGAGGCCGCGCTGGCCTTCGAGCATCAGCCACTGCAACACCTCGGCGAACTCCGCCACGGGCTTCTGGCGTTCGCCTCGGGCGATATAGGCCCCCTCTTCCAGCAGGTTGTTGAGGGTCTCGCCCAGCCCCGACATCGCACGGTAGTCGGCGCTCTCGAAGAAATCGAGCCCCCAGACGTATTCGTTGGTCACGCCGTGGGCGATCAGCGACACCGCCGGCAGTTGAAGCCCCCGCTCGCTGTCCTCCTTGAGGTAGAACTGGTAGCGCGGGCCGCCTTCGTAGGCCACGCGCTCGTCCATGGCGGTCTGCAGCTCGCCGATCCAGTTCTCCATGGTGACGCGATCCTTCAGGCTCGCCTCGCCCTGGAGTGCGCTTGCGTAGATCGCCTGGCGCAGTACTTCGATGGGGAAGACACGCCCCAGCCGGTCGATACGCTTCATCACGCCGCGATACTGGTTGACCAGCGTCTCGAGCTGGGAGCCCGAGATGCCCGGCGCCTCGGCGTTGACGTGCAGCCTGGCGCCATCCAGGGCCGTGGTGGTCAGGTAGTCGACCATCGCCTGCTCGTCCTTCAGGTAGAGCTCCTGCTTGCCCCGCTTGATCTTGTAGAGCGGCGGCTGGGCGATGAAGACGTGGCCGCGCTCGATCAGCTCCGGCATCTGACGGAAGAAGAAGGTCAGCAGCAGCGTGCGGATGTGCGAGCCGTCGACGTCGGCATCGGTCATGATGATGATCGAGTGATAGCGCAGCTTGTCCGGATTGAACTCCTCGCGGCCGATGCCACAGCCGAGCGCGGTGATCAGCGTGCCCACCTCGGCGGAGGAAAGCATCTTGTCGAAGCGCGCCTTCTCGACGTTGAGGATCTTGCCCTTGAGCGGCAGGATCGCCTGGGTGCGACGGTCGCGCCCCTGTTTGGCGCTGCCACCGGCGGAGTCACCCTCCACCAGGTAGAGCTCGGACTGGCTCGGGTCCTTCTCCTGGCAATCCGCCAGCTTGCCGGGC
>NZ_JAMZBD010000455.1:0-2428 GCF_024158685.1 Halomonas sp. 707D4
ATACACCTCCACCGCACCGCTGCGGATGTAGCAAAGCTCGTCGATCGTGTCATTGAGGACGAGGATGTCGGTGCCGGTCTTGAAGTAACGCACCTCCACGCCCTCGGCGAGCGCATCGAGAAGCTCGTCGGAAAGCCCGTCGAAAGGGGGGAACTGCCCCATGTGCTGGCGTATTTCCCAAAGCTCCACGTCCATGTCGTCTCCCTGGCAAAGCAGCCGTCAAAGCCTTGAAGTTTGGCGGCAATCCACCGAGCGGTAAAGCCCGGACATGAAAAAGGCCGGACACGAAAAAGCCCGGTGAAAACACCGGGCTTCTTGGAGCAGATCACAGACCCTGTCCCCTCTTGCCGCTATCGACGCGCCTGGCTTGCACAAGCAAGAGGAGTATCAGGGATGGTCACGATCAGGACTGGTTGGCCATTTCCTGAACGCGCTGCATCATTTCCGGATCCTGCTGGATGGATTGGCCGATGGCGTTGAAGGTATCGACGTCCAGGCCACTGTTCTCGACCACTTCGATCATGCGGTCGTTGGCTTCAGCGCGTACTTCCTGTTGAGCCGCCTCGTCTTCTGCTTCCTGCAGACGCTGTGTGTACTCTTGCGAGATCACGGCGATTTCTTGAGAAGCATCGGCGAACTGCTGCAGCTGCTCATCGCTGAAATCCTGGGCCGGGGCTTGCTGGTTGGCCATCGGATCCTGAGCCGGGTCCTGGGCTTGCTGGGCACTGGCGGTTCCCGCCATCAGGCCGGTGGCAAGCAGGGCAGCTGAGAACAAAGCAGTCATACGTTGCATGATAAGAAACCTCGTTGGCGCGTTATGAATGTGGTGAATCTGACGCGAGCATTCAGCGCAGGTTCAAATTTTTATGTAACGATAAGTAAAAATGCATAAAACGATGGCCGCGACCGCGCGAGGCCACCTTTCGATGGGCAGCCTAGAGACGCTGAAGGTAGCCCACCCCGCCGAGGTTGCGCATCTGTTGGCGAACCCACTGGCTGCGCCGCTCCACCTGGGCGTCCGGGCGCGCGGCGCTGCGGGTGCGCGGGCTTGGCAGGATGGCCGCCAGAAGGCTCGCCTGGCGCTCGGTCAAGGCGCTGCCCGAGGCACCGAAATAGTGCTGTGCCGCGGCCTCCAGGCCGAACACGCCGGTGTCCCACTCGGCGACGTTCAGGTACACCTCGAGAATGCGCGACTTGCTCCAGAAGGTCTCGATCAACAGCGTGAACCACGCCTCGAGCCCCTTGCGAAACCAGCTGCGCCCGCTCCACAAAAACACGTTCTTGGCGGTCTGCTGACTCAGGGTACTCGCCCCGCGCAGGCGCGAGCCATCCTGACTCGCCTGCCAGGCGCGCTTGAGCTCGACCAGATCGAAGCCGCGATGATAGGGAAAGCGCTGGTCCTCGGCGGCGATCACCGCGAGCTTGGCGTTGCTCGACAGCTCGTCGAAGCTTCGCCACTGCCGGGTGATGGTGATCGGCTCGCCCTGAAAAAGGCTTTGCACCTTGCGCTCGACCATGACCATCGACCCCGGCGGCGGCACCACGCTGAAAAGCAGCACCAGCGCCACCGAAAGGACCACGAAGGCGAGTGCGCCACGCCAGACAAAGCGCCAGACAAGACGCAGGTAATGGCGCAGCGCACGGTTGAGCATGTCGGTATCCCTAACGTTTCATGAGGTGTTGGGCATGATAGCGCAGATGCTCCTCGATGAACGAGGCGATGAAGAAGTAGCTGTGATCGTAACCCGGCTGGCGGCGCAGCGTCAGCGGGTGATCGTGCTCTTCACACACGGCTTCCAAACGTTCGGGCTTGAGCTGCTCTTCCAGGAACTGGTCGGCGTCGCCCTGATCGATGAACAGGCGCTGGCGCGAGGCGCCGTTGGCGACCAGCTCGCAGGCATCGTACTGGCGCCAGCGGGACTCGTCCTCGCCCAGGTAGCTGGTGAACGCCTTCTGTCCCCAGGGGCAGTTCATCGGGTTGACGATGGGCGAGAATGCCGACACCGAGCAGAAGCGTCCCGGATGGCGCAGCGCAAGGATGAGCGCGCCGTGACCGCCCATGGAGTGACCGCTGATCGACTCGCGCCCGTTGACCGGAAAGTGCTGGCGCACCACCGACGGCAGCTCCTCGACCACGTAGTCGTACATGCGGTAGTGCCCTTTCCAGGGCGCCTGGGTGGCATTGACGTAGAAGCCCGCGCCGGAACCCAGGTCGAAGCTTTCGTGCTCGCCGGGCAGATCGGTGCCGCGCGGGCTGGTGTCCGGGCAGACGATCGCCACGCCGAGCTCGGCGGCCACGCGGTGGGCGCCGGCCTTCTGCATGAAGTTCTCGTCGCTGCAGGTGAGGCCTGACAGCCACCACAGCAGCGGCACGCGCTCGTTTTCCGCCTGGGGCGGCAGGTAGACGGCGAAGACCATGTTGCAATCC
>NZ_JAMZBD010000456.1:0-2421 GCF_024158685.1 Halomonas sp. 707D4
ACCCTGGCCCAGCTCACCCTGCCGCTCCAGGCCCACGGCGTGGCCAGCGCCAGCGTCGAGCGTAGCGCCGGCGGCGAGACCGCCACGCGGCTGCGCTACGGGCGCACCGCGCCGCTTTCCGGCGGATTCGGCTGGACGCTGGCGACCGAGGCGAACTCAAGGGGCCGCGACAATCACCAGGCCGACCTCACCTGGCGCGGCCCGCACGTGCAGCTGGCCGGTGGCGTTTACGGCAGCGCCGACGCGCCGACCTACTGGGCGGATGCGCGCGGCTCGCTGGTCCACATGGACCAGCGCTGGTTCGCCGCCCAGCAGGTCAACGACAGCTTCGTGGTCGTCTCGACCGACGGTCAGGCCGGCGTGCCGGTGCGTTACGAAAACCAGCTGGTCGGCCATACCGACCGCCACGGCCACCTGCTGGTGCCCTGGGCCACGGCCTATTACGCCGGACGCTACGCCATCGACCCGCTCGAGCTTGCCGCGACCGTGCGCGTTCCCGAGGTCGAGCGCCAGGTCGCGGTACACGCCCGCAGCGGCTATCTGGCGCGCTTTGTAGCTTCCACCACCACCGCCGCCAGCATCGCGCTGGTCGATGCCCAGGGGGCGCCGCTGCCGCTCGGCGCCGAAGCCCGCCTCTCGAGCGGGCAGGTCTCGCGCGTGGGCTGGGACGGCCTGGTCTACTTCGAGGACCTGGAGCCGCGTACCACCTTGAGCGTTGCGCTACCCGATGCCACCTGCCACGCGGAGATCGTGCTGCCGCCGGAGCAGGGGCGCCTTCACCAACTGGGCCCGCTGGCCTGCCGATAGAGGAGCACGCTCATGCACCGTCTGCCGTGCCTTTTCAAGCACCCGGGACGCGCGCTGCCCCTGTTGATGGCACTGGTTCTTTGCTGTGCGCGGGCCCAGGCCTGCAGCGTGACCACGCCAAACGCCAGCGCCAATATCGGCAGTTTCAGCTCGCTTTCCGTGAACGCCACGCCGCGCTCCATCTCCGCGCAGCCAAGCGCCGGTCTTACCTGCCCGGGGAGCCTGCTGGGGCTGATCGTCACCGGCGATCGCGTCGATGCCACCGTCACCAGCGCCAATGCCAGTCGCCTGGTGAATGCCGCCAGCGGCGATGCCATTGCCTACCAGTTCTTCGCCGACCCCAATTTCCAGTCTCAGCACCGTATCGTTCCGGGCACGCCCTACAACTATTACAACGCCTATATCCTCGGGCTTCTGGGCCTCCTGGGGGGCCAGGCCGCGGCCATGCCGCTGTACGTTCGCACCGTTCCCGCCGCCGCCAACCTGGCCGCCGGCACCTATCGCGATACGTTGACCATCGCCTGGAACTGGAGCATCTGCACCGGCATCGGTATCGGCGGGCTATGCCTTGGCAGGCGCACCGGGACGGGCACGAGCAGCATCAGTGTGACCCTGGTCGTCACGCCGGACTGCAGGATCAACGCTCCCAACCTGAACTTCGGAAGCTCGCCGCTGGTCAGCGGCTTCTCGCCGGTGACCCAGACCATCACCATCACCTGCACCAAGGGCAGCAGCTACAGCGTCGGGCTCGGCAACGGCCAGCACGCCGAGGGCGCCACGCGACGCATGGCGGCAGGCGGCGCCTTCCTCAACTATCAGATCTACAAGGGCGCCACCGGCACCGAGCGCTGGGGCACGACCGGCAGCCAGCGGCGCAGCGCCGCCCAGGCGGACACCAATCCGGGCAGCTACACCGGCACCACCGCTCAAGGCTTCATCTATCGCGCCGAGATACTGCCCAACCAGCCGACCCCGCCACCGGGCACCTACACGGACAACATCGTCGTCGACGTGGCGTTCTAGACCCTATTCTCAACCCTACGGCTTGACGCATCATCGTTCCTTATATAGAACGTTCTATAAAAGGAGCAACTGGGAACGGTCGATGGACTCCACCTCGCTGGCCACCCTTGGCCGCCATCTTCAAACGCTGCGCCAGGACCGGGGGCTGTCGCTGTCGCAACTCGCCTGCGCGGCGGGCATCGCCAAGTCCAACCTGTCGCGCCTGGAACAGGGGAGCGGTAACCCGACGCTGGACACCCTGTGGCGACTGGCGGTACAGCTGCACGTGCCCTTCGGCACGCTGGTGGCACCGGTCAGCGTCCTGCTGGGCGAGGAGGATGGCGTTCAGGTACGCCTCGTCGACCAGGGCCAGGACTCACCCCAGGTGGATGTCTACTGGATGCGGTGTGATGCCCATACCGAGCGGCGCGCCGAAGCGCACACCCCCGGCGCGCGCGAGGCGCTCACGCTGGTCAGCGGCGCCCTGGAGGCGGGCCCCGAGGGGGAGACGCGCTGGCTCTCGCCGGGCCAGAGTCTCGCCTTCGCGGCGGATACGCCGCACCTCTACCGCACGGCGGAACTCGCCGCCACCCTGATTCTGACCATCACCTA
>NZ_JAMZBD010000457.1:0-2421 GCF_024158685.1 Halomonas sp. 707D4
GGCGTAGGCGGTGTAGGGCATCGCCGGGTAGAGCTGGCGGCCGTCGGCGCGCACGCCCCGGCGCAGCGCATCCGAGAACTGCTCGAGGGAGTAGTCGCCGATGCCCGCGTCAGTCGAGGGCGTGATGTTGGTGGAGTAGATCGTGCCCAGCGGGCTCTTGATCGGATGGCCGCCGCTGTAGGCGGGACGCCCCGGCTCCGAGTGGCAGGCCACGCAGTCGCCGGCGATGGAGACCGCCTCGCCGCGCTGGATGAGCTCGCGGCTCGGCGTGTCGGCCTGGGCGAGTGCGGCGCCGGCGATCCACGGGGCCAGCGCCAGCAGCAGGGCCTTATGCCGTGATGCCTCGTACCACCGGGGCTTGCAGAGAGGCTTAACCATGCTGCGTCTCCTCCAGGATGCGATCCGCGGTGCGCAGCGCCAGGGCCGCCGCGGTCAGGGTGACGTTGCAGGTGCCCACCGTGGGCATCACGCCGGTGCCGACCATGAACAGGTTCTCGTGGTCGTGGGCGCGGCCCCACTGGTCGGTGACGCTGGTGGCCGGATCGTTGCCCATGGAGAGCGTGCCGGTGATGTGCTGGCGGTTGGAGAACGCGCCTTCCTTGCTGTGCTTGATATTGGTGGCGCCGAGCATCTCGGCGATGCGGTCGTAGTGCTCGCGGGTCACCTCGGTGCCACGGCGCTCGTACTCGCCCACGTTCCAGTACATGCGCGGCGTGGGCAGGCCCAGGGCGTCGCGCTGGTCGCTCAGGGTGACGCGGTTCTCCGGGTCCGGCAACTGCTCCATGGCGTTCTTGAGCGCCAGGCGCCGGGCGGCGCGGTAGCGCACCTGCTCGTCGAGCGCGCGGCCGTGGTAGCCCTCGGCCAGAAGCTCCTTGGTGACCGAGGCGACCTTGGAGCCGTTGGAGATGTCGAGGCGAAACGGTGCGTGCTCGGCCCTGAAATCGCCGTCGCGGAAGTCGCCGATCGAGCACGGGCTGACCGGGCCACGGCCGGGCCAGACCGGCTCGTCGACATCGAAGCTCACGCTGATCGCCGGGTGATCGCACAGGTTGCGCCCGACGTTGTCGCGGGCGTTGGCGATGCCGTCTGCGAAGGTGTCGCTGGTCGACATCAGCAGAAGCTTGGGCGTCTCGATGGCGTTGGCGGCGAGCACCACGGTCTGCGCGGTCACCTTGTGGCTGGTCTTGTCCCAGTCGTAGTAGTGCACCGCGCTGATGCGGCCCTGACTATCGTGTTCGAGACGGTAGACCACCGCTTCGGTGACGATCTCGACGCCTTCGGCCTCGGCTTCCTGGGCGGCGAGCCCACCGTGGTACTGGGCGTCGATCGGGCAGATCGGCATGCAGTTGTTGTTGCCGCAGCACGCCGGACGGCCGCCGTAGCTTCTGCTGTTGCGCGCGGTGGAGTCGTCGATGACGCGATACTCGGGCGCCAGCCGCTCGGTGACCCGTTGCTGCAGGTAGGAGGCCGGCACCCGCTCCATGGGGAAGGGTTTGGAGCGTGGCGAACCGTTGTCCGGCTCGCCGCCAACGCCGGTGATCACCTCTACCTGGTAGTAGTACTCCTCCAGGTCGTCGTAGCCGATCGGCCAGTCGACGCCGACGCCGTAAAGGCTCTGGGTGCGAAAATCGTTGGGCACGTAGCGCCACATCTGCGCCGCCCAGTGCCAGGAGGTGCCGCCCAGCATGCGGATGTACTGCGCCTGGTAGGCGTGGGGGCCGGCCTGCTCCAGGTAATCGTTGGGCGTGGGCGAAAAGCGCGGGTGCGGCGCCATCTCGGAGTAGGGGTACGGCGCCATGAAATCGGACTTGAACGCCGACTCGCGGTAGTTCTGGACCAGCTCGCCGCGGCCCTTGCGCGGGCCGGACTCTAGCAGCAGCACGGAGCGCCCGGCGCGCGCCAGGCGGGTAGCGAGCAGGGACCCGCAGATGCCTGCGCCGACCACGACGACGTCGACGACTTGTTCGTTACTCATGGGGATATCTCGTTGTTTCAAAGCGACGGTCTTGGCGGCCTGGAGAGCATGGCCGCGTTGTCATGGTCGACAGCCCTTCAAGGCGCATGGCGCCAGCTGCCGCAGGGGCCGTAGGAGAAGCTCGGGGGGACCAGCTTGTCGGCGACGACCCGGTTGGCAAGGGCGTTGAGGTAGGTGACGTAGATCGCCTGATCGCCGCTGCCCACCACACCGGTGTACCAGCCGCCGAGCACCTGACGCGCCGTCGTCTCCTGGTCGGTGAAGTCGTCGCCGAAGTCCAGCGGCGAGCGCTCCAGAAGTGCCGGGCGCTCGTCGAGCAGCGCCTTGAGGCGTGCGAGCCGCTCACCGAAGCCCTCCAGAGCGAGCGTGGAAGCCAGCACCAAGGCGCCGGCCAGGTGCTCGTCGAGCTCGTCGCGCTGGGTGAGCTTTCTCGAGACCTCCAGGAA
>NZ_JAMZBD010000458.1:0-2415 GCF_024158685.1 Halomonas sp. 707D4
ATCCTTGACCTCGTCCCAGAGTGCTGCGGCTCTCAGCGCCCACTCGATGATGTCGTCGCGCTTGCGCTTGGGGAGCCGGCGCTCCAGGCGCAGCCCGAACGCCACGTTCTCGTAGATCGACATCGGGAAGGGGTTGGGGCTCTGGAACACCATGCCCACCCGACGCCGCAGCTCGCTGACGTTGAGATCCCGGGCGAAGATATCGCGCCCTTCGAGCTCGATGCGCCCTTTGTGCACGGCGGACTCGTTCAGGTCGTGCAGCCGGTTGAACGAGCGCAGAAGCGTCGACTTGCCGCAGCCCGAGGGGCCGATGAAGGCGGTCACCCGATGGCGCGGCACCTCGAGGGTCAGCGCCTTGAGCGCCGGCTTGTCGCCGTAGGCCAGGCTGAAATCGCGAACGCTCAGGCAACGCTCTCCGGCGGGAAACGTCATCACCGGTGCCGGTTCGTCGTTCAGGAACGCGACCATGAGCCTCCTTGTTGGCGCCTTAGATGATGACGCAGAAATATGGCAGTTAGGTTAAGCACCAGCACGATCAGCACCAGCAGAAGCGCCGTGGCGTAGACCAGCGGAATCGCCGCCTCGACGTCGTCGCCGTGGAAGGCGGTATCGAAGAGATGATAGCCAAGATGCATGAACTTGCGCTCGAGATGCAGGTAGGGAAATTCCCCGTCCAGCGGCATCTGCGGGGCGAGCTTGGCCACGCCCACCAGCATCAGCGGCGCCACTTCGCCGGCAGCCCGGGCAACGGCCAGGATCACCCCGGTCAGCATGGCCGGGGTCGCCATGGGCAGCACCACCCGGGTGAGCATCTCCAGGCGCGTCGCGCCGAGCGCCAGCGCCCCTTCGCGCTGGGCATCGGGAATGCGCGCAAGCCCCTCTTCGGTGGCCACGATCACCACCGGCAGGGTCAAGAGCGCCAGCGTCAGCGAGGCCCACAGAAGCCCGCCGGTGCCGAAGGTGGGCGAGGGTAGCGCCTCATCGAAAAACCAGGTGTCGATCGAGCCGCCGATGCCGTAGACGAACACCCCCAGCCCGAACACGCCGTAGACGATCGACGGGACCCCGGCGAGGTTGCGCACGCCGATGCGCACCAGCCGCGTCAGCCGGTTCTGGTGGGCGATCTCGTTGAGATAGATCGCTGCCAGCACGCCGAAAGGCGTGACGATCACTGACATCACGATCACCATCAACAGCGTGCCGAAGATCGCCGGCCACACCCCGCCGCCGGTATTCGCCGCCCGCGGCCCTTCGCTGAGAAAACGCCACACGCCCTGGCTCCACACCCCCGCCTTCTCCAGCGTCGAGAGCGCATTGGGCGCCATAAAGGACGTGATCGTCTCCAGCGGCTGCTCCAGCGCCGCGCCTTCGGCGGTGGTCAGTATCAGTTCACCCCTCGGGCGCTGCTCGGCCGGCAGCGCCAGCAGGCGCTCAAGGCGCGCGCGCGCCGGCGCACCGGTCAGGCGCTCGCCGTCCACGTCAAGGGCCGTCAGGTGGCCCGTGACGTCGCCCCAGGGGCTTCGCTCCAGGCGGATGGCATCGTCGGGCCTGTTGATGGCGGCGATATCGTCGAGCGCCACCCAGCGCCAGTCGGCGCCGCTGAGCTCGCGGTTGCCGGTGAAGTAGAGCCGCTCGCTTCCTGCGCCACGTGGCAGGGGGGCCTCGCGCACGGGCTGGCCGATCACCTGTTCGCCGGAGTGCAGAGTGAGCGCTTCGAGCGGCGCCGGCCAGAAGTGGCCGAGCCCCCGGGCCACCAGCAGGGTGAGCAGGGTGAGCAGCATGAACAGCGACAGCGCCACGCACCCGGCACACAGCCAGGTCCACAGCGCATCGCCGGGCCAGCGGCGGCGGTCGAGGCGCTTCATCGGCCACCTCCCGACCGGTAGCGACGTCGCAAGCGCTGGCGTACCGTTTCGGCCAGGGTATTGACCAGGAAGGTGAACAGGAAAAGCACCAGCGCCGCGAGGATCAAGAGATGATAGGTCAGCCCGCCCGGCGGGGCCTCGGGCAGCTCGATGGCGATGGCCGCCGAGAACGAGCGCAGCCCCTCGAAAGGGCTCAGGCTGATCAGGGCGGCGTTGCTGCTGGCCATCAGCACGATCATGGTCTCGCCCACGGCGCGCCCGGCGCCGATCATCGCCGCCGAGAAGATGCCCGGGCCCGCCATGGGCAGCGCCACCTTCCACAGCGCCTGCCAGCGGCTGGCGCCGAGCGCTTGAGCGCCTTCCATCAATGAGCGGGGAACGTCATGCAGCGCATCCTCGGCGAGCGAATAGACGCCGGGGATCACGGCGAAGCCCATGGCGAGCCCGACGATCAGCGTGTTGCGCGTGGTGTAGTCGAGGCCGAAGCGCCGATCGAGCAGCGTCACCAGGTCGCCCCCCAGCCACTGCTGTTCGATCATCGGCGCGGCCC
>NZ_JAMZBD010000459.1:0-2415 GCF_024158685.1 Halomonas sp. 707D4
CACATGGCGGATCTCGACTACGGCGAGATCACCCTGTTCCCCGGCAACTACGACGAGTACATGACCGCCGCCACCGCCGCCCGCGAGCGCCAGCACGCCGACAACGCCAAGAAGAAGGCGCAGATCGCCGAGCTCCAGCAGTTCGTCAGCCGCTTCTCCGCCAACGCCTCCAAGGCCAAGCAGGCGACCTCCCGGGCGCGCCAGATCGACAAGATCAAGCTCGAGGAGATCAAGCCCTCGAGCCGGGTGAGCCCGTTCATCCGCTTCGACCAGAACAAGAAGATCCACCGCAATGCGGTCAGCGTCGAGGCGATCAGCCAGGGATTCGAGGGCAATCCG
Source organism: Halomonas sp. 707D4 (assembly GCF_024158685.1). Taxonomy (NCBI): domain Bacteria; kingdom Pseudomonadati; phylum Pseudomonadota; class Gammaproteobacteria; order Oceanospirillales; family Halomonadaceae; genus Halomonas; species Halomonas sp. 707D4. The sequence continues at coordinate 340 of NZ_JAMZBD010000459.1, forward strand.
CCGCTGTTCGAGCGCTTCTCGATGGTCGTGGAGGCCGGCGAGCGCATCGCCATCATCGGCCCCAACGGCATCGGCAAGACCACGCTGTTGAAGACCCTGGCCGGCGACCTGGCACCGCTAAAGGGTGAAGTGAAGTGGACCGATGCCGCCGAGCTTGGCGTGTTCGCCCAGGACCACGGCGCCGACTTCGCCGAAGACGCCACGCTGTTCGAGTGGATGGGGCAGTGGACCAAGGGCGGCGAGCAGGTGGTGCGCGGGGCGCTCGGGCGCATGCTGTTCTCCAGCGACGACATCGGAAAGTCGGTGAAGGTGATCTCCGGCGGCGAGCAGGGGCGGATGCTGTTCGGCAAGCTGACGCTCACCAACCCCAACGTGCTGCTGATGGACGAGCCCACCAACCACCTGGACATGGAGTCGATCGAGGCGCTCAACCTGGCGCTCGAGAACTACCCCGGCACGCTGCTGTTCGTCAGCCACGACCGCGAGTTCGTCTCGAGCCTTGCCACCCGCATCATCGACATGCAGCCGGAGGGCATCGTCGACTTCAGCGGCAGCTACGACGACTACCTGCGCAGCCAGGGCGTGCTGGCTAGCTGAGGATCTGCTGGTAGGTCGTGTCGGTGGCGGGGTTCTGCTCGCCATCGAGCATGTCGCCCTTGAAGGCGTCGTTGAGCTCCTTGGCCAGCGCCACGTAGACGTGCATCTGCTGGTTGCGCCGCTTGTGCAAGGGGGGCTTGACCAGCAGGCTCACGCCGCGAATCGGCGCGTGGGCCTCGCCGCGCAAAAGATCCGGCATCTCGCCGGGGGGAAAGGCGTTGGCCAGGGTGACCGGGTTGGAGCGCTGCTGGCCGTCGATCAGAAAGACCTTCTTGAGCGGGTCGAAGCGGGCGCTCTTGCCGCGCAGCCACTCGGTGAGCCGCTCGTCGGTGGTGGCGTCCGGGTGGGCGAAGATCACGAACAGCGAATGCTGCTTGACCTTGGTGGCGGGCACCGGCGCCGGGGCGGGCTCCGCCGGCGGTGCCGGAGCGGGCTTGGGAGTGGCGGCCTGCGCCTTGCGCGCCTGGGCGCGCCGGCGCCTGGGCAGCACCACGTAAACGAACAGCGCCGCCGCCACCACGCCGCACAGCAGCGATACAAAGGCGAGCCACACCGGAAGGGAAATCGTATCCATTTATCACCCCAAGCCAGATACCAGGCGCGAACCCCGTCGATCGAGGGCAAGTGCCCCCTGCGACGGCCCCGCACGCGTGAATAGGTAACGTAGTCGAAAATAACAGGATTCCCAGGCATCCGGGTACAAAAAAAGCACCACGGGCGTGGTGCTTCGATAAAAACGACTGCTTTTTCAAATGTCTATAACCTTTCGCAAGGCAAATCTTACTTCAGTTGGTCGTGGCCGTTGTCGAGGAACGGGTAGTCGGTGTAGCCCGTCGCATCGCCCCCGTAGAAGGTCGCCTGGTCCGGCTCGTTGAGCGGCGAACCCACGCGAAAGCGCTCGACCAGGTCCGGGTTGGCGATGTAGGGGCGACCGAAGGCGACGAGTTCGCCGTTGCCGCTCTCGAGCAGCGCCTCGCCCTTGTCGGCGTCGTAATGGCCGCAGTAGATCAACCGGCCATTGAAGCGCTCGCGCATCCGCTCGCGGAAACCGTCCGGGAAGGTGTTGTTGCCCCCGGCCCAGTTGGGCTCGTTGAGGTGGATATAGGCGATGCCGCGCTTGGAGAGCGCGTCGGCCAGATACAGCGCCATCTCCTCGGGCTCGTCGTCGGTCAGCCCGAAGATCTCGATGAACGGCGTGAGGCGAATGCCCACGCGGCCGGCGCCGACCACCTCGATCACCGCATCGACCACCTCCAGCGGGAAGCGGGCGCGGTTCTCGATCGAGCCGCCGTAGCGATCAGAACGCTGGTTGGTGCCGGTGGCCAGGAACTGGTTGAGCAGGTAGGCATTGGCGGCGTGGACTTCCACCATGTCGAAACCGGCATTTTTGGCGCGTTGGGCCGCCTGGCGGTAGTCCTCGACGATGCCCGGAATCTCGTCGGTTTCCAGCGCCCTAGGGGTGCTGGCGGGGTGCTGGCC
>NZ_JAMZBD010000460.1:0-2411 GCF_024158685.1 Halomonas sp. 707D4
GAGCCTGAGCCGCCCAAAAGCGCGAAGATCTCGCCGCGCTTGACCTGCAGGTTGACGGTATCCACCGCCAGCGCCTCGTCGAAGCGCTTGCTCAGGCGCCTGACCTCCAGCACGATGTCCTCGGCGAAGCGCGGGGTCTTGCCGGGCGTGCGGGGCGCCGCGTGAGCGGCCGAGGTGTCGTTCGACAGGGGCGTTGTGACCATTCGCCACTCCCATCCAAAGGCCCGGGCTAGCGGGCACCAAACGATAAGAAGCGGACAGGGTCCTCCCCTGCCCGCCGCGGGGTCGGCGCTAGATCAACGACCGGACTTGACGCGGTTCCAGATACGCGTGCGAGCGCGCTGGAACGGCTGGGGCATGTCGCGGGCGACGTAGAGATTCTGCATGACCTCGGTTTCCGGGTAGATCGCCGGATCGCTCAGGATCTCTTCGTCGAGGTAGGCGTCGGCGGCCGAGTTGGGGTTGGCGTAGCTGACGTAGTCGGTGATCTCGGCGGCGATTTCCGGGTCGAGAATGAAGTCGATGAAGGCGTGGGCGTTTTCCGGGTTCGGCGCATCGGCGGGGATCGCCATCACGTCGAACCAGAGCGCGGCGCCCTCTTTCGGAATGGAGTAGCCGATGGTGAAGTCGCGACCCGCTTCCTCGGCGCGCTCGGCGGCCTGGAAGACGTCGCCGGAGTAGCCGCCGGCCACGCAGATGTCGCCGTTGGCGAGATCGGAAATGTAGCGCGAGGAGTGGAAGTAGGTGATGTCGTCGCGCACCGCGGCGATCGCCTCGCCGGCGGCCTCGAGATCGTCGGTGCTGTCGCTGATCGGGCTCAGGCCCAGATACGCCATGGCGGCGGGCAGCATCTCCTCGCCGGTATCGAGCATGGCGATACCGCAGCCGGCCGCGTTCAGGGCGCCGGTGATCTCGGGGTCGAAGAGCATTGCCCAGCTATCCACCGGGGCGTCATCGCCGAGGATCTCGCGGACCCGGTCGACGTTGTAGCCGATGCCGTTGGTGCCCCACATGTAGGGAACCATGTACTCGGTGGTGGCGTCGATGCCCTCGAGGTTCTCCATCAGCTCCGGATTGAGGTTACCGAGGTTGGGCAGTTGGGCGGCATCGAGGGTCTGGTAGACGCCGGCCTGGCGCTGGCGCAGAAAGAAGTGGGACGAGGGAACCACCACGTCGTAGCCGGAGCGGCCGGCCAGAAGCGCCGCATCGAGGGTTTCGTTGCTGTCGTAGACGTCGTAGGTGACGTCGATGCCGGTGCGCTCAGTGAACTTCGCGAGCGTCTCCGGGGCGATATAGTCTGACCAGTTGTAGACCCGCACTTCGTCAGCGTGGGCGTTCGCCGCTACGACACAGGAAAGCGCCGTAACGGCCGCTGCGAGTTTGTGGATGTTCCCCATTCCATTGCTCCTCGTGCAAATGCTGATAGAGCCGACCGGAGAGTGCCGAGTCGACGTCACCGCGAACCGCCATCGTTGAGTGCCACTTCATCGGCGCCAACCCTCAAATTAGCACCTAAATGCGGCGAGGCAATTTTTCGAAGCTGCGAATTCTGCGCGGCCTCGCCCCCCATCGCAAGGGTTGGCGAAAAAATTGTTGCATTGAGCGTCCCGCGACCCCACTTAGGCCTTGGGGTCCGGACCCGGCACGCGGCCTCGATGCCACGCACCGCTCCTGATGCCATAGCCGATTGCTATGAAATGAATGTCTTTTTTCAATTTTAGCTATCAAGCATCGGTCGTTAGTATGACCCTACATTTTCGAGCCACACCCATCCGATAACGGAGACTAGCTGAATGTCCTTGATCAACACCGAAGTAAAACCTTTCAAAGCGACCGCTTACCACAACGGTGAATTCATCGACGTTACCGACGCCGACCTGAAAGGCCAGTGGTCCGTTTTCTTCTTCTACCCGGCCGACTTTACCTTCGTCTGCCCGACGGAGCTTGGCGACCTGGCCGACAACTACGACGCGTTCAAGAAGCTGGGCGTCGAGATCTACAGCGTCTCTACCGACACCCACTTCACCCACAAGGCGTGGCACGACAGCTCCGAGACCATCGGCAAGCTCCAGTACCCGATGATCGCCGACCCGACGCTGAAGATCTCACGCAACTTCGAAGTGCTGATCGAGGAAGACGGCCTGGCCGAGCGCGGCACCTTCGTGGTCGACCCGGACGGCAAGATCCAGATCGTCGAGATCAACGCCGGCAACATCGGCCGTAACGCCGAAGAGCTGCTGCGCAAGGTGAAGGCCGCCCAGTACGTTCGCGAAAACCCGAACGAAGTGTGCCCGGCCAAGTGGAAGGAAGGCGAAGAGACCCTCGCACCGTCTCTGGACCTCGTCGGCAAGATCTAAGCCGCCAGTCGCTTCTCCGCTTTGACAGTCACGATTTCATCGACGGAGTAGCCC
>NZ_JAMZBD010000461.1:0-2400 GCF_024158685.1 Halomonas sp. 707D4
GATCGCGTCCAGGTCGTCACCAGTTTCTCGATCCTGGCGGACATGGTCGAGAACGTCGGCGGCGAGTGCGGCGGGAATCGCCAGCAGGGCGGAAACGCCCGCCACGAGTGGGGCAAAACGCAGTGACATGATTAACTCCTGTCCAGAGGAATGTGATCCCGTGGGGTGTCATCCACGGGCACCGAAGGGTCGGGATGCGCATGCAGCGGCAGGGGCTTGCGCCGCAGCCGCGCCGTCAGGCTGTGGTAGCGCCCGAACAGCGCCGAGAAGAAGTACGCGCCGCCGGCCAGCAGGATGATGCTCGGCCCCGAAGGAATGTCCAGGTGGTAGGAGAGCAAGAGCCCGCCGACGCTTGCCAGCATCGCCAGCACCACGGCAATGCCCATCAAGCCTTCCAGGCGCCGGCTCCAGAAGCGCGCCGCGGTGGCGGGCAGCATCATCAGGCCCACCGCCATCAGCGTGCCCAGCGTCTGGAAGCCGGCGGTGAGGTTGAGCACTAAAAGCGCCAGGAAGACGCTATGTACCCAGCCGTTGCGCCGGCTCTGGCCGCGCAGAAAGAGCGGGTCCAGGCACTCGACCACCAGCGCGCGAAAGATCAGCGCCATGGTCAGCACGATCAGCGTGCTGATGCCGGCGATCAGGAGCAGCGCCGTGGAGTTGACCGCCAGGATCGAGCCGAACAGCACGTGGGTCAGGTCCACGCTGCTGCCGCCGATCGAGATCAGCATCACCCCCGCCGCCAGCGAGGTGATGAAGAAGCTCGCCATGGCGGCGTCCTCGCGCTGACCGCCCATCTTCGACACCGCCCCGGCCATCAGCGCCATCAGGAGCCCGAACAGCACGCCGCCGATGCTCATGATCGGCAGCGAGAAACCGGCCAGCAGAAAACCCAGCGCCACGCCGGGCAGGATGGCGTGGGCCATGGCGTCGCCGATCAGGCTCATGCCACGCAGCACCAGGAATACGCCCAAAGGCGGCGCGGCCAGCGACAGCGCCAGCCCCCCCACCGCCGCGCGGCGCATGAAGCCGTAGTCGAACGGGGCGATGAACCAGGCGTTAAGCAGATCCCACATGGTGACCTCCCGAGGTGAAGGTCATGGGTTGGGTCGGCATGTGCGCGGGGTGCTCGAGCGCCTGCGGCGCCATCCACTCCCCGCGACCGCCGGCGAGCATCAGCACCTCGTCGGCCAGGCGCTTGAGGTGATCCATGTCGTGGAGCACCACGATGATCGTCATGCCGTTGTCGGCCATCTGGCGCAGGATGCTCACCAGGATGTCCACCGTCTGGCTGTCGACGTTGGCGAACGGCTCGTCGAGCAGCAGCAGTTCGGCTTCCTGCATCAGCGTGCGCCCGATCAGCGCGCGCTGGCGCTGGCCGCCGGAGAGCTCGCCCAGCGGCCGGTGGGCCAGGTGCGAAATGCCGAGCCGGCCCATGATGTCGCGCCCCTTGCGGTAGTGCGCCGCGCAGTACCCCTTGAGCGCGCCGTGGCTTGGCCAGGTGCCGGTCATCACCAGCTCCTCGACGCTCATGGGGAAGGTCAGGTCGAGCGCCAGCTGCTGGGGCAGCCAGGCGCGGCGCTCGCGGGCGACCAGGCACTCCACCTTGCCGGACACCGGGCGCAGCTCGCCCATGATGGACTGGATCAAGGTGCTCTTGCCGGCGCCGTTGGCGCCGATCAGGGCGGTGATCGCCCCGGGCAGGAAATCGCCCTGGAGGTGTTCGAGCACCATGCGCCGCCCCTGGGCCAGGTGAAGGTCGTGCAGGCGCAGGCGGCTCTCGTCGCGATGGTTCATCAAAACCAACCGCCGGCCCACAGCACCAGGGCCCAGAGCGTCAGCAGCGGCAGCGCGACCAACAGCAGCCGCTTGATGGCAGACAGCGACATCAGCGAAAAGTGGCAGGGCCCTTCGCGGTTGTGGCGATGTGTTGGATGACTCACGATGACTCCTCTCGCACGGAAAGTAAGTTATAACATAACAATATTTGCATAAAAATTGCCGGATATTCTACTCTCTTCGCCACGCTTGACAATGGATGCGGCGCAACATCGTCGTCAGCCGCGCGCCGCTGGCCGTCGAGCGCGGGTCAGAGATCGTGGCGGTGCGGCTGGGCGGGGCCGGTCAAGCGCCCCAGCTGGTCGAAATCGACGCGGCCGATCTCGTCGTCGTAGAACACGTCGCGCCGGCGCAGGTTGCGCACCACCCGCACCCGGTCTGGCTGGCCGCGCTCGTCCACGCCCAGCACCCAGGCAAGATAACCGTGGGAGAATTCGACCAGGCTGCCCAGCGGGTAGAAGCCGTGGCGCTGCACGTAGCGCGTCACCCAGTGCTGGTCGAAGCGCGTCGGACGGTTGTAGAGGTAGCGATAGGCCGCGACCGCATCCAGCGGCGGGCGGTCGC
>NZ_JAMZBD010000462.1:0-2394 GCF_024158685.1 Halomonas sp. 707D4
CCCCTTGGCCGCTGCCCCGGCGCGACCGGGTGCACCGCCCTTCCCGCCGCGGGCGTTGGGTTTGGGCTTCGGTTTAGGTTTGGGCTTTTGCGCCGGGGGCGGCGCGCCGTCGGAGGTTTCGGTGAGCCGGACGATGGTATCGATCTCTTTCGGCGTCAAGTCGCGCCAGTCGCCCAGCGCCAGCCCCTTGAGCGAGACGTTCATGATCCGCGTGCGCACGAGTTCCACCACCTCGAAGCCGAAGTGTTCGCACATGCGCCGAATCTGGCGGTTGAGCCCCTGCACCAGGGTGATGTTGAAGGTAAAGCGCGATACCCGCTCCACCTTGCACTTCTTGGTCACCTGACCCAGGATCGGCACGCCCTTCTGCATGCCTTCGATGAAATCGTCGGTCACCGGCTTGTCGACGGTGACGACGTACTCCTTCTCGTGCTGGTTGTTGGCGCGCAGGATCTTGTTGACCAGATCGCCGTTGTTGGTCAGAAAGATCAGCCCCTGGGAGTCCTTGTCCAGGCGCCCGATGGGAAAGATGCGCACGCCGTGGCCAACGAAATCGACGATGTTGGCCTTTTCGCTCGACTCGGTGGTGCTGACGATGCCTACGGGCTTGTTGAGCGCAATCAGCACCAGGTCCTCTTCTTCCTGCGGTTCGATCTCCTGGCCGTTGACCTTGACCCGATCGCCGGGCACGACCTGGTCCCCGGTACTCGCACGGCGCCCGTTGATCCAGACGTTGCCCTGCTCCACGAAGCGGTCCGCCTCGCGGCGCGAGCAGAGCCCGCTTTCGCTGATGTACTTGTTGATCCGGGTCGATTTTCCAAAAGACATAGAGCGCTACTGGCCTGGGTGAAGAAGTTGACGTGAAAAACGGTTAAAACGAGGAGCCGGGCGTTTCGAGAAAGCGCTGCTCCTCGTCGCTCGAGGCCCGCCCGAGAATGGCGTTACGGTGCGGGTAACGCCCGAAGCGGTCGATGATCGTCTTGTGCCGGCGCTCGAAATCGAGGTTTCGCTCGAGCCCCGGCTGGTCGAAGAGTCGCTCGGCCTGCACGTGGATACGCGCCGATTCGCTGTGCATGTAGGGCATGTAGAGAAAGGCGCGCCGCTCGGATGACAGCGCGCGATCCGCCTTCGCCCGCACCGCCTCCTGCGCGAGCCCAAGGGCCAGCGGGTCCGCGGCGAAGGCCGCGGGCGTGTCACGGTAGATATTGCGCGAGAATTGATCGAGCACGATGATCTCCGCCAGTCGGCCCTCGGGCGTTTCGCGAAACTCGAAACATTCGCAGGCGAGCGCACTAGCGTGCAGCGTGCCAAAACGCTCGTGGATGGCACGATCGAGCGCCGGGTCCTTCTTGAACCACTGGGCGGGTGTGAGTTCGTCGAACCAGAACGTCAGCACCTTTTGCATCTCGTTCATCGCACGCTCCTCCTCAACCGGTGTTTCTGAGCCCGGTGGCGATCCCCGCCATGGTGACCATCAGCGCCCGCGATAGATCGGCACTGATCGCGCCGTCGGCGTCGCGATTACGCTGCAGAAGCTCCGCCTGCAAGCCGTGCAGCGGGTCGATGTAGGGGTTGCGCACATCGATCGCCTGACGGATCAGCGGCGTGTTCTCGAGAAGCGCCTGCTGCTCGAGGATATCCAGTACCGCGACCTCGAGGCGCTCGTAGCGCCCGCGCAGCTTCTTGCCCAGCGCCTTGAGCGAGGGCTCGTCGACCAGCCGGTGCTCGTAGTAGGCGGCGATCGCCACGTCCGCCTTGGCCAAGAGCATCTCGAGCATGTCGAGGTAGGTGCCGAAGAACGGCCACTGGCTGCGCATCTCCTGGAGCACCTCGCGCCCGCCGGGCTGCTCGAGACGATTGGCGAAGGCCTCGCCGCTGCCGAGCCAGGCGGGCAGCATCAGCCGGATCTGCGTCCAGGCGAAGATCCAGGGAATGGCGCGCAGGGTCTCGACCCCGCCGTCCTGACGGCGCTTGGCGGGCCGCGAGCCGAGCGGTAGCCGGCCCAGGGCGCCCTCCGGTGTCACCGCGCGGAAATAGGGCACGAAGTCCGGGTCCTCGCGGACAACGCCGACGTAGCCCGCGTGGGCGATGCGTGCCAGCTCGTCCATCTCTTCGCGCCACTGCGGCTCCGGTGCCGGCGGAGGCAGCAGCGTGGCCTCGAGCACCGCGCAGGTGTAGATCTCCATGGAACGCAGGGCGATGTCCGGCTGGCCGAACTTGAAGCGGATCATCTCGCCCTGCTCGGTGACCCGCAGGCTTCCGTTCACCGAGCCCGGCGGCTGGGAGAGAATCGCCGCGTGGGCCGGGCCGCCCCCGCGGCCGACGGTACCACCGCGGCCGTGGAACAGGGTCAGGTCCACGCCGTGACGTTTGCACACCTCGACCAGCGACTCC
>NZ_JAMZBD010000463.1:0-2375 GCF_024158685.1 Halomonas sp. 707D4
CCCGAACCTGAACCCGAGCGGGAGCCGGACGTGGCACCCGCGCTGGAGCCGCCGCCCTGGATGCAGGACGACCCTGGCCCGGCGCCCTTCGACGAGGCGCCGGCAAGCGAGGCGCCGAGCGACCCCTGGCCGCCCCAGGCGCCCATCGGCACGCCCGATGACGGTATGTCCGATGACGCTATAGAAGAAGCGCCCGAACCCGATGCCCCGGCCGAGCCTTCGCCCACGCCGCCTCAGCTTGGCGATGCGGCATCGAGCGACGCGCCGCAGAAAGCCCCGGCGAGTGTCGATGACCGGCTCGACCACGCCCGCTGGCTGGGGCTGTTCGACGCCCTGGGCCTCGGCGGGCTGACTCGCAATCTGGCCGCCCACTGCCAGGTGGCCAGCGACGATGGCCGCACGCTCGTCTTTCATCTCGACCCCGGCCAGTCGGCGATGCAGGCCGAGGTCCACGAGCAGCGCATCCAGAAGGCGCTGGAAGGGCAGGGGTTTTCGCGACGCATCGTGTTCGAGGTGGCCGAGCTCGACCGCGCCATCGAGACGCCCCGTGAGCAGGATCTGCGCTTTCAGCGCGAGCGCCACGCCGAGGCCGTTGATCTGTTGCAGCGCGACCCCAATATACTGAAGCTTGCGCAAGCCTTCGGGGCCACCCTCGACGAAGCCAGCGTCAAACCTAGAACCTAAAACCTAGAACCTAGCGCCATGACAGCGCGGGCGTTACGGCTTACGCTTACTCACGGCATGCACTGAACCAGTAAAGGAGTGACACCATGTTCAAAGGTGGAATGGGCAACCTGATGAAGCAGGCCCAGGAAATGCAGGAAAAGATGCAGAAGGTGCAGGAAGAGGTGGCCAAGGCGGAAGTGCATGGCGAGGCCGGCGCGGGCATGGTCAAGATCACCATGAACGGCCGCCACGACGTGAGCGACGTGACCATCGACCCGAGCGTGCTCGAAGAGGACAAGGAGCTTCTCGAAGACCTGCTGGCCGCCGCGGTGAACGACGCCGTGCGCAAGGTGGAAGCCAACTCCAAGGCCAAGATGGAAGAAGCCACTGCCGGGCTCAACCTGCCGCCCGGCTTCAAGATGCCGTTCTGATCGATGCGTTTCTCCCCCCTCATCGAGCAGCTCATCGAGTCGTTCCGGGTGCTGCCGGGCGTCGGGCCCAAGACCGCCCAGCGCATGGCGATGCACCTGCTCGAGCGTGAGCGCGAAGGCGGCAAGCGCCTCTCCGAGGTGATCGCCCAGGCGATCGACGAGGTCGGCTACTGCCGGCGCTGTCGCACGCTCACCGAAGCGCCGGTCTGCGCGCTGTGCGAGAGCTCGCGTCGGGACGACTCGCTGCTGTGCGTGGTGGAGTCGCCGGCGGATCAGCTCGCCATCGAGGAGGCGGGCGGTTTCCAGGGGCGCTACTTCGTGCTTCACGGGCACCTTTCGCCGCTCGACGGGGTCGGCCCCGAGGCGATCGGGCTGGACCTGCTCGAGGAGCGGGTCGGGGAGGGCGCCATCAAGGAAGTGGTGCTGGCCACCAACCCCACCGTGGAAGGCGAGGCGACGGCGCACTACATCGCCTCGCAGCTCGCCCGCCACGGCGTCGCCTTCTCGCGGCTCGCCTACGGCGTGCCCATGGGCGGCGAGCTCGAGTACGTCGATGGCGGCACGCTCAGTCGCGCCTTCAACGGCCGCTTGCCGTTCGGGCTCGAGTGAGCCCGAACGCGCCTCCCGACCTTTTCATTCTCATTGCAACCGCGCCGTTGTAGTTCACAGGAACGTCTACCGTGTCCGCTCTAACGCCCCCTCATCATCGCTGGATAGCGACTGCCGAAGCGCTCGACGCCGCCTGCCGGGACGTCGAGGGCGCCAGCATCCTGGCCCTCGATACGGAGTTCTTTCGCGAGAACACCTTCTTCCCGGTGCCCGCGCTGATCCAGTTCTCCGCCGGCCAGACCGCCTACCTGATCGACCCGGTGGCCGTGGAGTGCACGCCCGCGTTTCGAGCGCTGCTGCAGAATTCGGCGCTGAAGCTCCTGCACGCCTGCAGCGAGGACCTCGAGGTCCTCAAGCTCTGGGCGGGCGTGCTGCCCGCGCCTTTGGTAGATACCCAGATCGCCCAGGCGCTGCTGGGCGAGGTACCGGCTATGGGCTACCAGAAGCTGGTCGAGCACTGGGTCGGCGAGACCCTGCCCAAGGAGGAGACCCGCTCCAACTGGCTGTTGCGCCCGCTGACGGAGAGCCAGTGCGCCTACGCGGCCCTCGATGTGCTCTACCTGCTCGAGGTGTGGGCGCTGCAGTCCGGCAAGCTCGAGGCCCTGGGGCGCCGCGCGTGGCTGATGGAGGAGTGCGAGGCCCAGCTCGCTCAGGCCGAGCGCAACGCGC
>NZ_JAMZBD010000464.1:0-2373 GCF_024158685.1 Halomonas sp. 707D4
AGTTCCAGCGTCAGCGTTCGCTGCGCGGCGATGTCATCGAGAAAGCGCGCCTCCTGCTCTGGCCCGGGTGCCTCGCGGGTGATGTCTGCCATGGCCTGGTCGGCGTCGCGATAGTCGCCCTGCAGGCGCTGCATCTCGACATCGAGGGCGAGATACTGCTCGTCGGTGGTGGTGATCACGATGTCGCGCAGGGCGATGGCGCGGTCGTGGACGCTGCCGCGCCAATCGATGGCGTGGCGCTGCTTGACGGTATTCACGTCGTTGATCTCGGTGAGATCGCGGCTGATCTGGTTGACCTGATGAATGCCGATGGCGGTCAGAGCGGCCAGGCATAAAAGCAGAAGGGTAAAAGCGATAGTCAGGCGGGTGGCTATCTTCAAGTTCCGTTGGGTAGGCACGTCGTTCCCTCGATCATGATGATGCACTCGTGAACCGGAGCGGTTCAAGGAGCGCGAGTTATTCTGTTTTGAGAGGAGGTTAGACGATTGTATAAAATTTGTATAAATTTTATTTGTAGTGTTTTATTGCTGAATGATCACGATATCTTTTGTTAAATTATTTTGATTCCAATGGGTTGAATGTTGACCCAGGCAGGATGCCGATAATGAAACGCCCCCGGCGTATGCCGGGGGCGTCGAAGAAACGTACAAGAGCGTACTATCAGCGTGCGGAGCCGCCGTGCTTGGGCACGAAGCGCCCGCCACGCAGCTGCTCGTGGTTGGGGGCGTTCTCGCGCAGCACCGCCAACACTTCACCGGCACGGTCGTCCATGCCCAGCCCCTGGTAGCCTTCGACCATGGTGGCCAGGGCATCGCGGGTGGCGTTGGCTTCGGGGAAGTTCTCGATCACCCAGCGACCGCGCTCGACGGCAGCGAGATAGGCGCCGCGGCGCAGGTAGTAGTCCGCCACGTGCAGTTCGTGCTGGGCCAGAAGCTCGCGCAGGTAGACGATGCGCTGCTGGGCGTCCGGCGCGTACTCGCTTTGCGGGAAGCGCTGGATCAGCTCGCGGAAATCGTTGTAGGCGTCCCGCGAGGCGCCGAGGTCGCGCTTGGAGATGTCGATCAGGCGCAGCCGCTCGAGGCTGAAGCGGCCGGCCTGCCAGGCGGAAAGCCCGCGCAGGTAGTAGGCGTAGTCCGCCTGAGGGTGATCCGGCTGCAGGCGAATGAAGCGGCTGGCCGCGGCGCGAGCCTCTTCCCAGTCACCGTTTTCGTAGTAGGCGTAGATCAGTTCGAGCTGGGCCTGCTCGGCGTGGGCACCGAAGGGGTAGCGGGTGTCCAGGGCCTCGAGGCGCTCGATGGCGATCGGGTAGCGGTTGTCCTCCAGGGCGGTGCGCGCAAGCTCGTAGAGTTCGCGCTCCTGAACGCCAGCGAACTCGCCTTGATCCTCCTGCTCGGCGTCGTTGTTGTTGCTGCTGGCACAACCTGCCAGCAGGGCAAGACTAAGGGCTACGGCGCCGAAGCGGCTGGCGGTGGAGAAAACGCGCATCATCATCCTCGTTGCAAACAAGCCTCAATCACCGAAAAGCGAAGATGGCCATAAGTAGAAATGGTAGAATAGGTCGCAATCGGCCCACTATAAAACACCTTGGCGCAAAACGCAGGCATCGCCGTGTTTCACCAGGGTGCCCGTGTCTTCAAGAGGTTCTGCATGTCGCACATCATTAGAGCCACGCACCAGGTTCCAGAGACCTTGGCTGGCGCGCGGTTGGACCAGGCCGCCGCCGAGTTGTTCAGCGACTACTCCCGCGAGCGCCTGAAAACGTGGATCAACACCGGCGAGCTGACCGTGGATGGCGCCAAGGCCAAACCCAAGGCCAAGCTCCACGGGCTCGAGACGCTCACCCTCCAGGCGGCACTGGAGGAGGATACCCGCTTCGAAGCCCAGGAGATTCCGCTGGATATCGTCTTCGAGGACGACGCGGTGATCGTGCTCGACAAGCCGGCGGGCCTGGTGGTCCACCCGGCGGCGGGCAACCCGGACGGCACGCTTCTGAACGCGCTGCTGTACCACTGCCCGGCGCTTGCCGAGATGCCGCGCGCCGGCATCGTCCATCGGCTCGACAAGGACACCACGGGGCTGATGATGGTGGCCAAGACCCTGACCGCCCAGACCCGGCTGGTCGAGCAGCTCCAGGCGCGCAGCGTCTCGCGCCAGTACGACGCGGTGGTGATCGGAAAGCCTGTCTCTGGCGCCACGGTGGATGCGCCGATCGGCCGCCACCCGAAGGATCGCAAGCGCCAGGCGGTCACGGCTTCCGGCAAACCGGCGGTGACCCACTACCGCGTGGTCGAGCGCTTTCGCGCCCATACCCACGTGCGCTGCCAGCTCGAGACCGGGCGCACCCATCAGATCCGCGTGCACATGGCCCACGCC
>NZ_JAMZBD010000465.1:0-2372 GCF_024158685.1 Halomonas sp. 707D4
ACCGCGTCCATCGAACCGATCATCGACAACATGGACACCATGCAAGACGTGGCGTTGCTCACCGCCACGGTGGTCGGTGGTCGATATGCCGCGGCGTTCGCCGCATCAGCCCAGCGAAAAGCAGCGGACGCGGCGCAGTCGATAGCGAACGCGCAAGCGAACGCCGTCGCGACCCAGGCGGTCGTTCGTCGTACCGGGGCAGAAAAGCAGTCCGCCATGGCAATGCTGAGCACGGCGCGCCTGGAAGAGCAGGCGACGCGGGGCACGGCTGCCCACGCGCTGGCGTTGGATAATCTGAGCCGAGCCCGCACTCGGGCAGCCACGGCGGCGGGCGCTCATGCAGCCGCGACGGCGGCGAGCGATGCGGCCATGCAGCGCAGTACCGCGTCAGCCTACGCCATGGCCGCCGCATCTCGCGCTGTCAACGGGGCGCTGGCACTGGTTGGTGGTCCGGTTGGGGTGGCTGTTCTTGCAGCCACGGCGCTTTACTATTTCAGCGATGAGCTGGGCATTACCTCCGCCGCAGCTCGTGAAGCCAAAGAGGAGATAGATCGGCTGGTTGATAGCATGGATGACCTTACCCATGCGCAGTATGAGAGCAATCGCGTTTCTCTCGTTCAAAAACTTGCTGAGGCCCGGGTAGAAGCGAGCAAGCTGCAAAGTCAGATCGAAGAGTTGCAGGGCCAGGCGCAAAATCAGGGGATGTGGTACCAGGGGTATTCAGGTTCTGCGACCCATGATATTGCCGAGCTGAATACGAAGCTCCGTGAGCAACAACGAATTATCGCTGCGAGCCAAGCCGGAATCGACGAGTACGACCAGAAATGGCAGGACGTGCTCGAGTCGCAGATCTCGGGCGTCAGTATCTTCCGCACGCTCGACCAGTGGCTGATGACCACAGGCGAATCGTCGTTCGAGGCCTCGCGCCGCTTCAATGCCCTGGGCGACACCCTGGGCGAGAACGGCGAGAAATGGGACGACTACATCGGCAAGTTGCGAGCCGCCCGCGATGTGATGGGCATGACCGCAGCGGAGTCGGCGCAGTACGCCGCCGCCCAGCAGGGTTACACCGGCCTGTACGCCGATCAGGCAGCCGCCGTCGCCGGCCAAACGGACGCGCTCAGCGACTACCAGAAGGCGATCGCCGACGGCGACGCCGTCGAGGCGCAGGCTCACTTGGCGCGCGCCCAGCGCTACGCCGAGGCCGAGGCCATGGTGCAGGCGCAGCTGCAGAACATCGGCACGCTGACGAACCTGCTCCAAGGCGTGCAAACCGAGCTCTCGGCCGTCGCGCTCTCCGCCGCCCTGGTGGTGGGCGACAGCTCCGGCGCCGTGGCGGCGAACGTGGCGAGCGCGATCCAGGCGATCAACAACCGCGCCGCAGCGATTCGTAATACCACCACCGTCACTGTCAAGAACACCGCCGCTAACCGCGAGGCGGCCGCCGCCGCGCGCGAGGCCGAGCAGGCGGCGAAGGCGCAGGCCGACGCCCTGGAGTCCATCCGCGAGGAAATGGACCCGCTGATTCGCGACCACAAGACGTACGTGGATCGCGTCAACGTACTGGAAAAGGCGCTGGCCGCCGGCACGATCACGCAAACCGAGTTCGGGGAAGCGATCCGCTGGAGCGCCGAGCAATACACCCGCGCGGCGTCCGGCGCCGAGGACTACGAACAGCAAACCGAATCACTGGTTGGCAAGTACGACGCGCTGAACCAGCGTGCCCAAACGCTGCGCACCGAGCTCGATCAGATCCGTCAGCGCTACCAAACCGGTGCCATCACGGGCGCTCAGTACGCTCGTATGCTCGGCAACGTGCAGAACGAGATGGATCAGCTCGCTCGGGAGTCCGAGGACGCCGGGGATTCCATTTCCCACAGTTTCACCACCTGGGGCACAGTCGCCGACAACACGCTGCGCAGCGTTGACGACTCCGGGCGCGACGCTTGGCGCGGGCTTATCGGCGGCTCGACCAGCGCGCTGGATACCGTCAAGCGTGGCTTCCAGCAAACGTTCGCTGAAATTGCCCACATGCTCACGACCCAAAAGCTGACGTTCCACGCGGCGGGCTTTTTAGGGCTCGACACGTCAGGCATGCCCGGTAGCCGTGGCGGCATGAGCCTCGGCAACCTCGGCTCGATGAAAAAAGGCTGGGATACCGTCAGCGGCCTGTGGGGTGGCGGCAAAGCGGCCGCTACGACCGCCGCCGGCTACGGCGCCACGGGCTGGGCAAGCTCTGCCACCGGCGCCTATGGCGGCTGGGCAGGCAATGCCGCCGCCGGCGCCGCCCAGGGGCTGGCCTTCGGGCTCGATCGTCCGCTGGTCGGGGTGTCGACGCTTGAGGCGCTGGCGCTGCAGGCGCACCGCCGCTT
>NZ_JAMZBD010000466.1:0-2370 GCF_024158685.1 Halomonas sp. 707D4
TCACGTCTACTAGTCTTTCATCACTCGTTCATTCGACATCTTTCATTACGCCAACGCTTGAGAGGCCGCTCATGAGCCAGAAAAAGTACGTTCTCGCCATCGACCAGGGCACCACCAGCTCGCGGGCGATGCTGTTCGATCACGAAGGCCGGGTCGCCAGCATGGCGCAACACGAGTTCGAACAGATCTTCACCCGGCCCGGCTGGGTCGAGCACTGCCCGCGCGAAATCATGACCAGCGTGCTGACCACCTTGACCGAGGTGATCAACCAAAGCGGCATCGACGCCGCCGAGATCGCCTCCATCGGCATCACCAACCAGCGCGAAACCACCGTGGTGTGGGATAAAAACACCGGCCAGCCGGTACACAACGCCATCGTCTGGCAGTCGCGCCACTCCGCCGAGATCTGCGACGACCTTCGCGAGGCCGGCCACGCGGAGATGATTCGCGAAAAGACGGGCCTTGTGATTGACGCCTACTTCTCCGCCACCAAGCTCAAGTGGATCTTCGACAACGTCGCGGGCGTCAAGGAGAAGGCCGAGAAGGGCGAGCTTTTGTTCGGCACCATCGACTCGTGGCTGATCTGGAACCTGACCGGCGGCAAGGTGCACGCAACGGACGTCAGCAACGCCTCGCGCACCATGCTGTTCAATATCCGCGAGCGGGCGTGGGACCCGGAGCTTCTGGCGCTGTTCGGCGTGCCCGAGTCGATGCTGCCGGAGGTGAAATCCTCAAGCGAAGTGGTCGGTCATATCCTGCCCAAGTACCTGCTCGGCGAAGAGGTGCCGATCGCCGGCATCGCCGGCGACCAGAACGCCGCACTCTTCGGCCAGGCCTGCTTCACCCCGGGCATGGCGAAGAACACCTACGGCACCGGCTGCTTCACCCTGATGAACACCGGCACGACCGCCACGCCGTCGAAAAACGGCCTTCTGACCACCGTGGCCTGGGAAGTGGACGGCACCCTCGAGTACGCGCTGGAAGGCAGCGTGTTCGTGGCAGGCTCGGTGATCCAGTGGCTGCGCGACGGCATGCGCATGCTCGGCAAGGCCTCGGACTCCGAAGCCTACGCGGTGCGCGCCAAGGACAACGACGGCGTCTACATGGTGCCGGCCTTCACCGGGCTCGGCGCGCCCTACTGGAACTCCAACGTGCGCGGCGCCACCTTCGGCCTTTCCCGCGGCACGCAAAAGGAGCATTTCATCCGCGCGGCGGTGGAGTCGCTCGCCTACCAGAGCACCGACGTGCTCAAGGCGATGCAGGCGGACGCCGACATCGCCCTGACGGAGCTTCGTGCCGACGGCGGCGCGATCAGCAACGACTTCCTCGCCCAGTTCCAGGCGGACATCCTTGGCGTCGACGTGCTGCGCTGCGAGGTCAACGAGACCACCGCCCTGGGCGCGGCGTATCTCGCCGGCCTGGCGGTAGGCTTCTGGAAATCCCGCGAGGAGATCACCGAGCAGTGGGCGCTGGAGAAGCGCTTCACCCCGGAGATGAAGGCTGACAAGCGCGACGCGCTCTACGCCGGCTGGAAGAAGGCGGTCAACGCCACCATGGCGTTTCACGTCGACTCCTGAGGCGTCATTCCCTCGCACCGCACCCCCGGCCATCGCCGGGGGTTTTTGGTTGAAGGAGCCTTGCGCCGGGCTAGCGCTTGCGCCCGGCGCAAGGCATCCTGAGAATACGCCGATGCAGGGTGACGAAAGGGGAAGGCAAACAGTGATCAAGGCGGCGATCTATCGGGCGCTGGCGCCAGAGGCGCGACAAGCGCCGGGGCTCTCCTGGACCAATCGCGTCATCTGCGTGTCGATCCTGCTGGCGGCGCTGACCGCGATCCTCGAAACCGAGCGCACCCTGGTCGCCCGGGCTCCAGCGCTGTTTCCTATGCTCGAAACCCTGTTCGTCACGCTGTTTCTGATCGAGTATCTGGTCAGGCTTTACGCCGTGGGAATGGAGCCGCGCTATCGCGGCCTGAAAGGGCGGCTCAGGTATATGGTTTCGTTCTGGGCGCTGGTCGACCTGGTCGCGATCCTGCCCTACTTCGTGGGCTTCATCGCCCACAATAACGCCTTCATGCTGCGCCTTTTACGTCTGGTACGCATGCTGCGCCTGGCACGCCTTGGGCGCTTCAGCCAGGCCTGGCATGCGCTTTCCATGGCGCTCTCGTCGCGCGCCCACGAACTCTGCCTCAGCGCCGGGGTGGCGGGGCTTCTGCTGCTGTTCTCGTCGTGCTGCCTCTACGTGGTGGAAGCCGCCGCCCAGCCCGAAGCCTTCGGCAGCGTCCCCCGGGCGCTCTGGTGGAGCATCGCCACGCTCACTACCGTGGGTTACGGCGATGTCACCCCGGTCACTGCGCTCGGCAAGTTCTTC
>NZ_JAMZBD010000467.1:0-2366 GCF_024158685.1 Halomonas sp. 707D4
GCGCCGGCTGGTAGCGGGTCAGCGAACTCTCCACCTGAGTAAACAGTGCCTCGATCAGATCGCTCTGGCGACGGTCGAGCTCGCCCTCCTCCGCCAAAGGGTGATCGAACAGCAGTTGCCAGCGGTAGCACCCCTGCTCGGCAAAGCGCCAGTAGGCATGGGCCAGCGCACGCAGCCAAGGCTCGGGCTCGTTTTCGGTCAAACTCTCGATGGTCTTTTGAAGGCGCGCCAACGTCTCGACGTTAACGTGCTGCAACAGGTTGTTGAAGCTGCCATAGAGCTTGAGCAGCGTACTCGGCGCGCAGCCGACCTCTCTTGCCAGGGCACGCAGCGACAGACCGTGGACCGGCCGTGAGGCCAGCCACTCGTCGCAGGCGCGCATGACCTGTGCATGAAGGGCATCGGGCGCATGCTGTCTGGGACGGGCCATGGCGATCTCTTAAGGTCAGGCAAACAAGACGATCTCAGCGCACTTAAGCGTGAGCGAGTGGGTAATATAAGATAGGATACCTCTATCGAACACTGTTTTCGATACTCGACCACGACATTTAGCGCAATCTTGTTACCTTTTGGACCAAGGCGTTTTTGCGCGGTCGACGACTTTTTTCGGCACCGGCCTATCTTCAGGCCACAAGGAGACACGCATGACGGGACGCCTCCATGTGCAGCGCCTGGCGCTCTCCCGCCGAGTGCCGGAGCTTCACGACGCGAACGCCTTCATCGAATCGCCCAATCTCGCGCCGCGTCGGCCGGTCTCGGCCATTCGCCTGGAGCAGGGCATCTATCGCCACCGCCATCTTTTCTGGGGGCTGACCCCGCCCTGGCTCGAGGTGCTCGACCATGCCCCGCACTGCGCCCGGGCAGAGTCGCTGTCGCGCCGGCCGATGTTCGACGAGGCCTTTCGGGCGCGGCGCTGCGTGATTCCGGTCACCGGGTTCTACGTCTGGCAGTCGCGCCCCGGCGGCAAGCAGCCGTACCTGGTCACTGCCACGGACCGCGCGCCGCTGCTGCTCGGCGCGCTGTGGTGTCGCTATCACACCACGCTGACCGAGTTCACCGACTCCACTGCCTTGATCACGGTGCCCGCCAACGTCTGCCTGGCCTCGCTGACCGACCGCCTGCCGGTGGTGATTGCGCCCGAAGCGCTGGCCTCCTGGCTTTCCCCCGAGACCGACGCCGCCACCCTCGAAGCGCTGCTTGCGCCGGCGCCGTTGGAACTGTTGGGCGCTTTTCCGGTATCAAAGCATGTCAACAACCCTGCCCACCAGTCGGTGTCCTGTGCCCATCCGCAAGGACCCATGCTGCGCTGGACCGTGCCCCTGGAGCCCTGATGCTACGCCTAAGCGAACTCGTCCCCCCTCCCTCGATGCGCTACGCCCTGACCGGCGCGGTGCTGAGCCTGACCTGGTACGCCCCCACCCTGTGGGCCGAAGAGAGCCCGGTGCTCGACACGCTCACGCCCGTGCAGAGCGAGTACGATGCGCGTGATTACCGCGTGCTGACGCTGGAGAACGGCCTGCAGGCACTGCTGGTCAGCGACCCGGACGCCGACAAAGCCGCCGCCTCGATGAACGTGCGGGTAGGCAGCGCCCAGGATCCGGACGACCTCGAGGGGCTTGCCCACTTTCTCGAGCACATGCTGTTTCTTGGCACCACGCCCTACCCGGAGCCGGACGCCTACCAGCGCTACATCGCCGACAACGCGGGCTCGCACAACGCCTTCACCTCCCAGCAGGACACCAACTACTTCTTCGACGTCGCCCCTGAAGCGCTGCCCGGGGCGCTCGACCGCTTCAGCGCGTTCTTCCTGTCGCCGCTGTTCAACGCCGACCAGCTCGAGAGCGAGCGCAACATCATCCATTCCGAGTACATGGCGCGCATTCGCGACGAGTCGCGCCGCGAGAACGACGTGCTCGACCAGGTGCTGAACCCGGACAACGCCACCACCGGCTTTGCTGTGGGCAGCCGCGAGACGCTGGCCGACCCCGCCGCCGGCGAGGCGTCGCTGCGCGAGCGGATCATCGGCTTCTACCATAGCCACTATGACGCCAACGTCATGAACCTGGCGGTGATTGCCCCGCAGCCGCTGGATACGCTGGAGGAATGGGTGGTCGAGCGCTTCGCCAACATTCCCGACAATGGCCTGAAGGCGCCCACCATCGACGCCCCGTTGGCGCTGACCGATGAGCTTCCTCTTTACCTGGAGCGCCAGTCGCTGCTGGATCGCCGTCAGGTGAACTTCTACTTCCCGGTGCCGGACCCGATCCAGGCCTACCGCACCAAGCCCGCAAGCCTCATTGCCCACCTGCTGGGCGACGAGAGCGAAGGCAGCCTGCTCGCCGTGCTGCGCAAGGCGGGTCTGGCGG
>NZ_JAMZBD010000468.1:0-2365 GCF_024158685.1 Halomonas sp. 707D4
CTCGCCGTGGTGGTGCAAAGCCCGCCGCTGTAGAAGGTTTTCTTGCGCAGGTGGGCCGGGTAATCCGCCTGCTCCAGGCGCTCGTCGAAGGGCGCGAGCATGGCGACACTCGCCTCGTAGGCGCCCAGGTGGCCCGGGTCGTTGCGATCGCCGTGCATGCGAATGCTCACCGCCGGGACGCTGGCGATGCGCGACAAAAGCGCCAGCTCCGCCGAGACGTCGATCACGAACAGCCCGGCGTCGATGTCATCGAGGTGATCGAGCACGCCGCGCATGGTCTGGCGCATCTCGGTCACGCCCATGGGCACGCAGTGCATCACGGGTGGCGTGGGCTGGTCGAAAAGCGCCTGGGTCGGCACCGCCGCGCCGATCATGTTGGGCAGCGCCACCAGGTCGATCTCGCGCTCGAAGCCGTCGAACAGGCTGGGGTCGGCGGTCATCACGCTGACCGGGCGCGCCTTCGAGAAGTGGCGGATGATCGCCATGGCGCGGCGGGCATGGCCGCGGCCCTGGTGGTGGACGAAAAAGCTGATCGGTTTCTTGGCAGTCATGAGTCACACGTTCCGTTGTGGTGGCAGGCCCGCGTGGCCGTGGTGAACGGCGTTCCTTCGCGGCGGTTTGTTGGTAGGCTTGTACCAGCATAGCCGCCGGCGGGGAAAAGCACGCTCGGCGGCGCGACTCTTTAACGTTTGTTGGATCGAGGAAGCCGGGCGATGGCGGATCTTCTGTGGTACCAGTACGCGCTGATCGGGCTGATCTTCGCCTGGAGCGGCTTCGTGCGCACGAGCCTGGGTTTCGGCGGCGCGGTGCTCGCACTCCCCTTTCTGCTGCTGGTGCACGACGACCCGCTGGTGTTTCTGCCGATCATCGCCATCCACCTTTTGATCTTCTCGAGCTGGATCGCCTGGCGGGGCAATCGCCAGCTCAAGGCGCATACCGCGAACCCTACCCGCAGCAACAT
This sequence comes from Halomonas sp. 707D4, assembly GCF_024158685.1. Taxonomy (NCBI): domain Bacteria; kingdom Pseudomonadati; phylum Pseudomonadota; class Gammaproteobacteria; order Oceanospirillales; family Halomonadaceae; genus Halomonas; species Halomonas sp. 707D4. The sequence continues at coordinate 962 of NZ_JAMZBD010000468.1, forward strand.
CGACTGGCGCTATTTGAAAAAGGCGCTGAAGATCATGATCGTGCCCAAGCTCGTTGGCGTGGTGGGGCTTCTGACCCTGCCGGCGGCCATCATGACCAACATCATCTTCGCCATCGTCATCGTCTACGCCGTGGGCTACGTGCTCAACAAGCCGTTCACCAGCCGGCACCGCTACGTGGACGTCGCGCTGCTGGGCCTGGGCGGCTACGTCAGCGGCACCTCCCTGATCGGTGCGCCCTTGATCGTGGCGGTGTTCGCCGCCCACGTGGCGAAGGAGCAGCTGCGCGATACCATGTTCGTGCTCTGGTTCATTCTGGTGGTGATCAAGATGGTGTCGTTCATCGTCGCCGGGGTCGACCTGCAGCTCATCCACCAGCTCTGGCTGCTGCCCTGTGCCTTTGCTGGCCACCTGCTCGGCGAGCGCGCCCACCAGGCGCTGCAAAAGGCCGACACGGTGCTGTTCTTTCGCGTGCTGGGGGCGGTGCTGATCGCGGTGAGCGTGCTGGGGCTTGCGTTCTCGCTGGCCTCCGCCTAGAGCGCCCACCAGCTCGGCAGCAGCCGGCGGATGGCCGGCTGGTCGAAGCGGTCGTCGAGCAGCACCACCACGCCTTCGTCCTCGGGGCCGCGAATCACCCGGCCTGCGGCCTGTACCACCTTGATCAGGCCGGGAATGCGGTAGGTGTAGGCCTCGCCTTCGCCGAAGCGGGCCTCGAGGCGCGCCTTGAGCGCTTCGTTGAAGGCGTTGAACGGCGGCAAGCCCAGTGTGGCGATGAAGGCGCCGATCAGCCGGTCGCCAGGCAGATCTACGCCTTCGCCAAACGCGCCACCGAGCACCGCAAAACCCACGCCGCGCCCGCCGGGGGTGAAGCGGGCAAGAAACGCCTCGCGCTCGCGCTCCGCCATGCCCCGGGTCTGGGCGAAGGCGGGAATCTCCGGCCAGTCGGCCTGAAACCGCGTAAGCGCCGATTCGAGGTAGGCGAAGCTGCTGAAAAACGCCAGATAGTGACCGGGCATCTCGCGGTACTGGCCGGCGATGGCCTCGACGATGGGCGCAATCGAGCGCTCCCGGTCGCGGTAGCGCGTCGAGATGTGCCGGGCGATCGCTACCTTGAGCTGGTGGGCGGCGAAGGGGGATTCGATTTCGCGCCACACGGTATTCGCCGGCAGGCCGAGCAGGTCGCGGTAGTAGCGCGGCGGGCTCAAGGTGGCGGAAAACAGCACCGCGCTCTGGGCGCGCTGGATGCGCGGGGCGAGAAAGTCCGCCGGAACGACGTTGCGAATCCCCAGCACCGCGCGGCCACGCCCGTGCCGGGTCACGTCGCACAGCGAGTGCTCGCCGAAGCTCTCCGCCAGCCGGCAGAACGCCAGCGCCTCGAACAGAAGCTCCTGAAGCTCGAGGCTTGC
>NZ_JAMZBD010000469.1:0-2354 GCF_024158685.1 Halomonas sp. 707D4
TCGCCGCCGTAGTACATCCACTGGGCGGCGATTTGAACGTGCTCGAGGGCGTGACCGGTGCCGCGAGGAAAGCCCCACCCGTACATCAGCTTGCCGAGCAGGCCGTGGGTGGCGATGGCGGCGAACAGCACGCCGAGGCGAAAGCGCAAGGTGAGCCGGTGAGGCGAGGCGTCGGGCTCGGCGAGGATCGCCCAGCAGAAGAGATACCCGGCGAGCAGAAAGTGCAGATGAACGGCGTAGTGAAGCGCGGGGCTCTCCAGCGAGGCGGCGTAGAGCGGGGTCAGATAAAGCACGTACATGCCGCCGACGTTGAGCAGCAGCGCCGCGACCGGGTGGGCGACAGTGCGAACGAAGCGGCCGTGCAGCCTCGCGACGACCCACCTGCCGCCGGCCTGGGGCAGGGTTCGCAGCAACAGCGTCACGGGTGCTCCCAGCACCCAGCCAAGCGGCGCGAACATGCCGATCAGCAGGTGCAGGGTCATGTGGCCGACCAGATCCCCGTGCGCCCAGGCCATTAGCGAGGGCCAGAAGGCGATGGCCAGCAGCGCACTGCCCAGCAGGAAGAAGCCGCAGCGCCAAAGGCTCCAGCCCGATCCGCTCGCCCGCTGAAGCCAGGCCGCCGCCAGATACTGGCTGGTGACGAGCACGACCAGCAGAAAGGGCAGCCAGTCGAGCGGCGCAGCGTGGTGGGAGGCGTGCATTCAGCGCGCGATGCGGGCGCGGCGCCAGAGCCAGGCCCCGATCAGCAGAAAGAGGAGCGCGAAGGCGTTCCACACCAGGTCGTACATCAGCGGGTCGACCCCGTAGCGGATCTGGTGCAGGCGCAAGAGCTTGTGGTTGATCACGCCGTCGAAGAGCTGGAAGCCCCCCATGCCCAGAAAGAAGCCCGCCTTTGCCCAGGCCACGCTCAGGCGCTTGCGCTGGGAAAGATCGAGCAGCAGAAACACCCCGACCACCACCGCCAGCAGCTCGAAGGCGTGCAGCAGGCCATCGGAAAGAATGCCGAAAGCGGGCGTGGAAAAATCGAAGAAGTGGTGCCACTGCAAGAGCTGGTGAAAGACGATCTCGTCGAGCGCGGCCATGACGCCGATGCCCACCAGCACCGCCGCCCAGCGCGAGCGACGCGCATCAAAGGGCGTATTCGAGTTCGCTTCGTGTGTCATCGGTCTGCTCCTTCGGGGATCGTTTCAGCGTAGCCAAGCCAGCGAGCCCGCGTAAAGCGCTTGGCGAAAGCGCCGATTGCCCGGGGCACTGGCCCTCTCTAGAATGGCCCGCGTCGGTGTTCCTAGCGGAACTTGATAGGGAATCCGAAGCGCCCCGCGTTAACCGGAACTGCCCCCGCAACTGTAGGCGGCGAGCGACGCTCACAAGGCCACTGGACGACCGTCCGGGAAGGCGAGCTAGCATTGACCCGCGAGTCAGGAGACCTGCCGACGCACCTCATCACCCGGTTGCGTCCTGCGCGCCGATCATGCACGGGAGTGTACATGATGTTGAAGCGATCCCCGGCGCTGGCCCTGGCAGGGCTCTGCGCATCTTTTGGCGCGTCTCAAGGCGCGCTCGCCGCCACCGGCTACCCGCTCACCCTCGAAAGCTGCGGCCACGCCATCACCCTGGATAAAGCGCCCGAGCGCGTGGTCACCATCGGCCAGGCGCCCACAGAAATGCTTTACCTGCTGGGGCTCGATGATCACATGGTCGGCACCTCGCTCTGGGTCAACCCGGTGCTCGAGGCGTTCGAAGAACAGGATGCCGCCGTCGAGCGGCTTTCCGACAACGCGCCGAGCTTCGAGAGCGTGCTGGCGAAAAAGCCGGACCTGGTGATCTCCGCCTACGAGTGGATGGTCGGTCCGGCGGGCGCCGTGGGCACCCCCGAGATGTTCGACGATGCCGGCGTGCCGGTCTGGACGCTGCCCACCGAGTGCCTCGGCAAGGACAACCGCCAGAGCATGGACGGCGCTCGCGAGCGCCTGTTCGACCCGGCGCTGGTGTACCAGAGCCTCAACGAGCTTGCCGAAATCTTCGACGTCGCCGAGCGCGGCGAGACTGCCGTGGCGGAACTCGAGGCGCGGGAAACCGCCGCCATCGAGGCCGCTCGAGCACTCGATTTGCCGAATGAGCTCAGCGGGGTGTTCTGGTACTCCTCCGCGGACCTGAGGATCGACCCGTACGTGGCCGGCGTCAACGGCGTGCCGGACTGGATGATGGCGACACTGGGCATCCACAACGTGGTGCGCGCCAGGGAAGAGTGGCCGACGGTGGGCTGGGAGAGCGTCGCCCGCGCCAACCCCACCTTCATCGCCGCCGCGCGCATGGACCGGCGCCGCTTTCCCGCCGACGACATCGCCGTCAAG
>NZ_JAMZBD010000470.1:0-2348 GCF_024158685.1 Halomonas sp. 707D4
TGTTACCCTCTTCGAGCAGGCTGATCTGGTTGTGGAAGCGGCCAAGGTAGGTCAGCTTGCCTTCGGCAGCGAATCCGGAGAACACCGAACCGGAAATGGTCCGGGTGCCCTGCGGCTCGATGATCTCGCCGGCGAGCAGCTCATCGAGGCTGGCACCGACACGGGTACGCACGAGGCGGGGCTTTTCGGCACGCGGGCCACCCACGGCGATGATGCGACGATTGTCGATCACCCCCTCGACGAACAGCTTGCCGAACGCGATCACGTCCTGATAGCCGATGTGCCATACCTGCTTGTGCAGGGCCACGGGCGAGAGGTAGTGAATGTGCGTACCGACCAGGCCTGCCGGATGCGGACCCTTGAAGCTTTCGGTCTTGACACCGCTTACGTCGCTACCGGGAATGGCAGCGTTTTCGCCCGTGCACAGAAAAACGTTGCCCTCGGTCAGGCGGGTTAGCACCTTGAGGCCGTCTTCGAATGCCTGGGCATTTTCTTTGATGATGAAGGCAGGGTCAGCGCTGAGTGGATGGGTATCCACGGCGGTGACGAAGATGTCGGCGGGTTTGCTGCCTGGCGCCGGCGTGCGCGAGAAGGGTCGCGTGCGCAGGGCCGTCCAGAGTCCGCTTTCGATGAGCTGGTCGACGACCAGCTGACGCTCGAGCGTGGCCAGGGCGTCGCGATCGTGGGAGGCGAAGGTTTCGGCCTCCTCGTTCTCGTCGACCTTGATGACCACGGAGAGCAGACGTCGTTTTTCGCCACGGTTGATAGCCACCACTTCACCACCGGCAGGCGCGGTAAAGCGTACGCCTTCGATCTTCTTGTCGGTGAAAAGTAGCTGGCCCAGTTTGACCTTGTCCCCTTCCTGAACTTCCATGGTTGGCTTCATGCCAACGTAGTCGGTACCCAGGATTGCCACGTGGCGCACAGGCTGCGCATCGTCAATACGCTGCTCGGGCGCTCCCGTGATGGGGAGATCCAGGCCTTTTTTGACTTCGATCATAGTCTCGCCCAGTTGATGGATCGGATATACGAAGGTAAGGGGTTCGAATGCTCATTTTCTGCAGAGGGAATTCTTGTTGGCGGTGCAGATCGTTACCAGTCAGGCCCAAGCATGCTTGAACCACCCCGAAAAATCCCCAGCATTATAAAGACAAGCGCGGCCAATGACCACATCCCCGACCGTCGCCTAAAGTGTTATATACGTGAAGCCCCTCCTGATTTACCCATAAAAAAACGCCACCTTGCGGTGGCGTTGTCGTCTGGAGCGAAGCGCGAAAGATTATCCGCGCGGCAGCTTCAGAAATTCGACGTTGGACATGTGCTGCAGGATGCGGATGACCTGGCAGCTGTAGCCGAACTCGTTGTCGTACCACATGTAGACCACCGCGTGGTTGCCGTTGGCGATGGTCGCCTTGGCATCGACGATCCCGGCGTGGCGATTGCCGACGAAATCCGACGACACCACTTCGGCGGAATCGACGAAGTCGATCTGCTTCTGGAAGTTGGAGTCGATCGACATGCGACGCAGGTAGTCGTTGAGCGCGGCGGCGTCGGTCTCTTTCTCGAGGGTCAGGTTCAGGATCGCCATCGAGACGTTGGGCGTGGGCACGCGAATGGCATTACCGGTCAACTTGCCCTCGAGCTCCGGCAGCGCCTTGGAAACGGCCTTGGCGGCGCCGGTCTCGGTCAACACCATGTTGAGCGCGGCGCTACGCCCGCGACGGTCGCCCTTGTGGTAGTTGTCGATCAGGTTCTGATCGTTGGTGTAGGCGTGGACGGTCTCGACGTGACCGGTCTTCACGCCGAATTCGTCGTTGATCACCTTGAGCACCGGCACGATGGCATTGGTGGTGCACGACGCCGCCGAGACGATGCGGTCATCATCGCTGATCGACTGATGATTGATGCCGAAGACGATGTTCTTGATGTCGCCCTTGCCCGGCGCGGTCAGAAGCGCCTTCGCCACGCCCTTGCACTCCAGGTGCTGACCCAGGCCCGCCTCGTCGCGCCAGATGCCGGTGTTGTCGACCACCACGGCATTGTGGATACCGTAGACGGTGTAGTCGATCTCGCTTGGCGAGTCGGCGTAGATCACCTGCACCACGTTCCCGTTGATGGTCAGCGTGCGCGCCTCGGCGTCGACCCCGATGGTGCCCTCGAAGGGGCCGTGGACGGAGTCGCGGCGCAGAAGGCTTGCGCGCTTCTCGAGGTCCTTGGCGATATCGCCGCGCCCGCGCACGACGATCGCGCGAAGTCGCAGCAGGTTGCCGCCGCCGGCCTTCTCGACCAGCACGCGCGCCAGCAGCCGGCCGATACGCCCGAAGCCGTAGAGCACCACGTCCTTGGGC
>NZ_JAMZBD010000471.1:0-2347 GCF_024158685.1 Halomonas sp. 707D4
CGCGTCTTCCATGCAGCGCTTGGGCCCCGTCGACAACGCCTTGCCCGGCGCCGGCTACGGGCCGGACTTCGCCTGGCGGCAGATGGACACCGGCGAAACCGCCGTAGGGGTGTCGACCAACGTCGCCCCGATCACCACCGACAGCTTCCGCATGCTGCTGGACTTCCTGCCGGCGCTCAAGCACTCGGGCGATCTGCTCAAGGTCCGGCTCTCGAGCGACTTCTTCGCCTCGCTCAACATGGCCTCACGCTGGTCCGCCAACGAGATCACGCCCTTCGAACAGGTACGCATGCTCTCGGGCAGCGTCGACGAGAACGAGGTGAATACCGCGCTTGCCAACCTGCGCCGTGCCTACCCGCAGTATGAAAACGCCGAGGTGCGCGAGCGCTGGGCCGGCATGATCGACGCAACGCCGGACTCCACCCAGGTGATCTCCGAGGTGCCGGAACACGATGGCCTGTTCGTGATCACCGGCTTCTCCGGCAACGGCCTGACCACGGCGCCGGCCTCCGGAGAAATGCTCGCCGAGATGATCGCCGGGGAAGCGACCACCTGTGATCCATCGATCTATCGCTTCAGCCGCTTTACCGACGGCTCGGAGTACGTCTTTCGCCACTGACCAGCGCCCCCCGCGCTTGCCTGTAAAAACGCCCACGCCACCAAACGGTGGCGTGGGCGTCACGGCAAGGGCTGAAGCCGTGGGCGTTAGAGCGCTTCGATCTTGGCCTTCTGCTCCTGAAGGAGCTTCTTGGCGGACTGGAACTCGGCGAGCTTGCCGCGCTCTTTCTCGATGACAGCGGCCGGGGCCTTGGCGGTGAAGCCTTCGTTGGAAAGCTTCTTCTCGATGCCGCCGATCAGCTTGTCCTGCTTGTCGATCTCCTTGTTCAGGCGCGCAAGCTCCGCGTCCTTGTCGATCAGATCCGCCATCGGCACCAGCACTTCCATGTCGCCGACCAGCTGGGTGGCAGAAAGCGGCGCGTCCGCCGGGTCGGCAAGCCAGGTCACGCTCTCGAGCTTGGCGAGCTTCGCGAGGAACAGGCGGTTGTTCTCCAGGCGCTCGGCGTCCGCCGGCTGGCCCTTGGTGAGCAGCACGTCCAGCGGCTTGCCCGGGGCGATATTCATCTCGGCGCGGATGTTGCGCACGGCGATGATCACACCCTTGAGCCACTCGATGTCGCGGCTCGCCTGTTCGTCGAGGCGGCTCTCGTCGGCTTCCGGCCACGCCTGGGTCATGATCGAGGCGCCTTCGCCCATGAAGGTGCCGGCCAAGGGCGAGACGCGCTGCCAGATCTCCTCAGTGATGTAGGGCATCATCGGGTGAGCCAGGCGCAGGGTGGCTTCGAGCACGCGCACCAGGGTGCGGCGGGTGCCACGCTTGGCTTCGACGGAGGCATTGTCGTCCCACAGCACCGGCTTGGAGAGCTCCAGGTACCAGTCGCAGTACTCGTTCCAGACGAACTCGTAGAGCGCCTGGGAGGCGTGGTCGAAGCGGTACTCCTCCATGGCGCGGGTCACCTGGGCCTCGGTCTTCTGCAGCTGGGAGATGATCCAGCGATCCGCTAGGGAGAGCTCGACCGGCTCGCCCAGCGCCCCGCAATCCTCGCCTTCGGCGTTCATCAGCACGTAGCGCGAGGCGTTCCACAGCTTGTTGCAGAAGTTGCGGTAGCCGTCCAGGCGGTTCATGTCGAACTTGATGTCGCGCCCGGTGGTGGCCTGCGACAGGAACGTGAAGCGCAGCGCATCGGTGCCATGGGGCTCGATGCCGTCCTTGAACTCGTCCTTCGTCGCCTTCGCGATCGCCTTGGCCTTCTGCGGCTGCATCATGTTGCCGGTGCGCTTCTCCAGCAGCGCCTCCAGGCTGATGCCGTCGATCAGGTCGATCGGGTCGAGCACGTTGCCCTTGGACTTGGACATCTTCTGGCCCTGGCCGTCGCGCACGAGACCGTGCACGTAGACGGTCTTGAAGGGCACTTCACCGGTGAACTTGAGCGTCATCATGATCATCCGGGCGACCCAGAAGAAGATGATATCGAAACCGGTCACCAGCACGCTGGTGGGGTGGAAGGTCTCGAGTTCCGGCGTCTTCTCCGGCCAGCCCAGCGTGCCGAAGGTCCAGAGGCCGGAGCTGAACCAGGTGTCCAGCACGTCCTCGTCCTGGGTCAGCGCGACATCGGCGCCCAGGCCGTGCTTCTCGCGCGCTTCCGCCTCGGAGCGCGCCACGTAAACGTTGCCTTGCTCGTCGTACCAGGCGGGAATGCGGTGGCCCCACCAGAGCTGGCGGGAGATGCACCAGTCCTGCAGATCGCGCATCCACGAGAAGTACATGTTCTCGTAGTTCTTCGGCACG
>NZ_JAMZBD010000472.1:0-2342 GCF_024158685.1 Halomonas sp. 707D4
ACGTTGACCCTGGCGTGATCGAGGCCCAGATCGTCGATGGCCATCAGCGTGACCACGGCGAAGGCTTCGTTGATCTCGAAAAGATCCACGTCCTCGACGTTCCAGCCGACTTTGTCCAGCAGCGCCTGGATGGCGCCCACCGGGGCGATGGTGAATTCACTCGGGTGGCGCGAGTGGGTGGCGTGGCCGAGCATGCGCGCCAGCGGTTTGGCTCCCAGGCGCTCGGCGGCTTCACGGCTTGCGATGATCAGCGCCGAGGCGCCATCGGAGATGGAGCTTGCGTTCGCCGCGGTGATGGTGCCGTCCTTGGCGAAGGCCGGACGCAGGGTGCGGATCTTGTCGAGCCTTGCCTGGAAGGGCTGCTCGTCCTGGTCGACGACGATTTCACCCTGGCGGGTCGTCACCGTGACCGGCGCCATTTCGGCGTCGAGCGAGCCGTTCTCGCTCGCTTTCATCGCCCGCTCGAGGGAGGCGATGGCGAAGTCGTCGAGGCGCTCGCGGGTATAGCCGCGCTCGGTGGCGATCTCCTGGGCGAACACGCCCATCAGCTTGCCGGTCTCTGCATCCTCCAGGCCGTCGTAGAACATGTGGTCCTTGAGCTCGCCGTGGCCCAGGCGGTAGCCGCCGCGCGCCTTGGTCAGGATGTGCGGGGCGTTGGACATCGACTCCATGCCGCCGGCGAGCATGACCTCGTTGGTGCCGGCCTTGATCAGATCATGGCACAGCATGGCCGCTTTCATCCCCGAACCGCAGAGCTTGTTGATGGTGGTGGCGCCGATGGTATCGGGAATGCCCGCCTGGCGCATGGCCTGGCGGGCGGGGCCCTGCTTGACGCCACCGGGCAGCACGCAGCCCAGGATGCCTTCCTCGATGGCCTCCGGAGCGATGCCGGCGCGCTCGATGGCGGCGCGAATGGCCACGGCTGAAAGCTGCGGGGCGCTCAGGCTCGAAAGGCTCCCCATCATCGCGCCCATGGGGGTGCGGGTGGCGGAGAGAAAGACAACGTCGGTGGCGTGGCTCATGTAAAACTCCTGTCGCTTTATTGTGCTTGTGACGTCGCGCTTGTGACGTCGCGCTCGTGGCATTGGCAGGGTAGGGCCTGCTCAATGCGCGTGAGACGTGCTTCGTTGACCCGTCGGGCGGGGGTGTGGTCTGCTCGACGCTGACCAGGCAAGCGCTAGTGGGACTACCATGAATGTAATGAATGGCTCTGCGCGTCGCAAGAAACTGACGCGGCTGGCGGCGTCGCTCTTCGTCCAGCAGGGGTACGATCGCACCACGGTGCGCATGCTGGCCAAGGAGATGGGCATCAAGTCGGGGAGCCTCTTTCATCACTTCAAGGACAAGCAGGAGATACTTGCCGCAGTGATCGAGGAGGGCACCCAGAATGCGCTGGCGGTGGCCCGGGCCGCGCTTGCCCGTTGCGAGGCCACGCCGCAGGCGCGACTGACGGCCATGGCCCGCGCGCATCTCGATACCTTGTTTACCGATCGCAACGCCCACGTGGTGGCGCTTTTCGAGTGGCGCCGGCTCGACACCGCGACCAGCGCCCACCTGCGCCATCTGCGCGACGCCTACGAAGCGCTGTGGGTCCAGGTGATCGACGATGCCTTGGCGGCGGGGCTCGTGCGCGGCGACCGCTTTCTGGTCGTGCGCTTCGTGCTTGGCGCGCTCAACTGGACGGTTCGCTGGTACGACCCGGAAGGCGCTCGCACCCCGGACGAACTCGCCGACGAGCTGGTCGCGATGATCAGGCGCGGCTGAGGCGGCGTGTCGCTACCCGACCATCGTCTAAGTCGTTTCCCGCGCTACCCGCTTGCGCCGGATGGGCAATCTCTTTAGCGTTGGTGACATGGCGAGTTTCCGTTGACGTAAACGGACATGCGCCTCGTCTTGCGTCTACCAACAATAAAAGAGAGTCGCCATGACCGTTTCCCTCTCCTATGCCGAGTATCTCGAGGGCTTCTCGGCGGATGCCTTGATCGCCGCTCTCGATGATCACCAGGATGGCAAGCTCAATGCCTTCGATGCCTGCTGCGCGCGCCATGTGCGCGAGGGTCGCGGCGATACGCGCGCGTTGATCCACGAAGATACCCAGGGCCAGGTGCACGCCTTCACCTACGCCGAGCTCGAGGCCATGAGCGCAAGGCTCGCCGGCTGGATGGTCGCCCAGGGGCTGGGGGAGGGGGATCGCATCGCCTGCATGCTGCCGCGCTCGAGCGCACTGCTGGTCGCGGTGCTGGCCACCTGGCGCATCGGGGCGGTGTACCAGCCGCTGTTCACCGCCTTCGGGCCGGATGCGGTGGCGTACCGCCTGACGCGTGCCGATACCCGCCTGGTGA
>NZ_JAMZBD010000473.1:0-2341 GCF_024158685.1 Halomonas sp. 707D4
AGCATCTCCTGGAGCGGGCCTTCGTGGGCCGGGTGCTCGCGGCCGATCGCGGCGCGCGCCTGGGGCGTCAAGAGCGGCAGGTAGAGCGGAAACTGCGGCATCACCTCGGCGATGAAGCTTTTCGAGCGCAGCCCGGCGATGTGGTTGATCTCCTGGAAACCGCGCGCGAAGAAGTGGCTGCCCACGCTCTCCCAGAACGGCGACTGCTGGCGGCTGTCCAGGTAGCCTGGAAACGCCACCGCCAGGATGTTCGAGAAGCGCTCCGGGTACTGGGCGATGAACATCAGGCGCGCCCGGCGCAGCAGGCTCTCGGCGCTGGTGCCCTTGTAGCGTGGGTCGAGGGAGAACGCGCACAGGAGCGTGGCGTCGGACACCTCGTGGGAGAGCGCCAGGGTCTGCACCTCGCGGCGCACGTTGAGCTGCTGGGAGGCGTGGATCAGCGTCTCCTGGCGATAGGTGTAGTAGGCGTCCGACGCGCCTGCCTGGGCGCGAATGGTGGCAGTGCCCAGCACCCGATCCGCATCGCGCTCGGCGGCGGTGTTCTCGAGCACGAACATGTACTGCTCGTCGCCGGGAAACTCCGCCTGGCGCTCGAAGGAGTCGAGAGAGCGCGCGATGCGCTCCTCGAGCCGCTCACGGTCGGCCGGCAGGTTGGTCAGCCTCGGCACGGCGTTTTCGGCGAGCAGCGTCAACGCGTCGAGATCCGTCATCGCCACCGGTCGAACTACCAGCATGTCGAGCCTCCCCGCCGTCGGTGCAGCCGTGCTCATGAAGGGCGAACGAGGCGTTCGATCGCCCGCTCGAGGCGCACCATGGCCTCCTCGATGTCCGCCTCGGGAATCACCAGCGACGGCGCCAGGCGCAGCACGTTGGGCCCGGCGATCAGCGCCATCAGGCCCTCGTCGATGGCCAGCGGCAGGATGTCCTTGGCGCGGCCTTCGAAGGCGTCGCTCATCTGCGCGCCGATCAGCAGGCCCATGCCGCGAATCTCCTTGAACACGCCGTGTTTTTCGTTGATCGCCTCGAGGTGCTGTCGAAATAGCCGGTGGCGCGCCTCGACGCCGCCGAGCACCTCGGGGGTGTCGATCACGTTCAGCGCTGCCAGCGCCACCGCCGAGCCCAGCGGGTTGCCGCCGTAGGTGGAGCCGTGGGTGCCGAAACCGAGCGAGGCGCCGATCTTGTCGGTAGTCAGCATCGCGCCGATCGGGAAACCGCCGCCCAGCGACTTGGCGCTGGTCAGGATGTCCGGCGTCACCCCGTAGTGCTGGTAGGCGTAGAGCTTGCCGCTGCGGCCTACCCCGGTCTGCACCTCGTCGAAGATGAGCAGGGCCTGGTGCTCGTCGCACAGTGCGCGCAGCCCCTCGAGAAATTCCTGGGTAGCGGGAATGATGCCGCCCTCGCCCTGCATCGGCTCGACCATCACCGCGCAGGTGTCGTCACCCATCAGCGCACGCACGCTCTCGAGATCATTGAACTCGGCGTGCAGGATGCCGCCGGGAATCGGCCCGAAGCCTTGGGAATACTTGGGCTGGCCGCCGACGCTCACGGTGAACAGCGTGCGACCGTGAAAGGATTGGCTAAAGGAGATGATCTTGTCCTTGTGCTCGCCGACGTGGTCGACGGCGTAGCGCCGGGCGAGCTTGAGCGCGGCCTCGTTGGCCTCGCCGCCGGAGGAGCACAGGTACACCTTGTCGGCGAAGGTGGCGTCGACCAGCTTCTTGGCGAGCATGAGCGCCGGCTCGTTGGTGTAGATGTTGGAGAGGTGCCAGAGCTTCTCGCCCTGCTCCTTGAGCGCGCCGACCAGCGCCGGGTGGCAGTGACCCAGCGAGTTCACCGCGATGCCGCCGGCCAGGTCGATGTATTCGCGCCCTTCCTGGTCCCACAGCCGGCTGCCTTCCCCGCGCACCGGAACCACCTTCTGGGGCGCGTAGTTGGGCGTCATGTAGGTATCGAAATCCTGACGGCTGGGCGTGGGGCTCATGGACAATCTCCAATCATGGCGTGTAAGGAGCTCCAGTATACGCAGCTTGGCACGCGCAACACTTTCACGTTTGGGACGGGAAGTTACGTAAAGCGGCCGCTTGGCGGCAGCGACATTAAAAGCCCGCGCAGGCCTTGCAGACCTGGCTTACACGACCAGGCGCTCCTCGCGCGGGGTGAGGCCGAAATGGTTGCGGTAGGCGGTCGAGAAGTGGGCGCCGGAGGAGAACCCGACGGCCAGGGCGATCTCGCCGATCGCCTGATCGCTTTCGCGCAGGCGCTTGCGCGCTTCCTTCAGGCGCAGGTCGAGGTAGTAGCGGCTGGGCACGGCCTGCAGGTACTTCTTGAACAGCCGCTCGAG